>CAZKYJ010000598.1:0-3924 GCA_964556355.1 uncultured Verrucomicrobiales bacterium
GATTCCTCTAAACTCTCGACCGTCTTCTCGCCCACGATGGCGGCCGGCCGGTGGTGTCGATCTATCTCCCGACCGGCCGCACGCACGAGGAGGCTCTGGCGACCCGTATCCGGTTCAAGTCGCTCCTCCGGGACGCGCGGTCCAAGCTGGTGGCTTCCGGGATGGCGGATGAGGAGGCGGACAGGTTTCTCCGGGAGGCGTCCGAGCAGATTTCCAGCGATGTCTTCTGGGAGCACCAGGAGGGGGGGCTCGCCGTTTTCGCCGATGGGGAGAGCACGGAGTTCCTCAAGATTGCGGCGCTCGTGCCCGAACGTGTTTTCGTCGCCAACAACTACCGGCTGAAGGCGCTGATGGCGGTGGCGGCGAACGTCGATGCCTACTACCTGCTGCTGGTGGCGCAGGGGCGGACGCAGCTCTTCCGAGGATCGCGCCTCGGGTTCCGGGCGGTGGATTGTCCCGGGCTACCCGCCAGCTATGCCGACTGGGCCGAGGCCGAGGGATTTCCCGAGGAGTCGCGGGCCATGATGGCGGCCGAGAGCCACCTGAAGGCCGACAAGCACAACCTCGCCCGTTATTTTTCCCAGATCGACGAGGCGGTGTGCAAGCGTTTGGGCGACTCGCACGACCCGCTCATCCTCGCCTGTGTCGGGGCCTACGTCCCGATCTATCGGAAGGCGAACCGCTACCTTTACCTGGCGGAGGCCTTCCTCGAAGGGAACTTCGAGCGGGCCCGGTCCATCGAGCTCCATGACCGCGCGCTCCACGATCTGCACCACGAGTTCATCGAGTCCCGGAAGCGGGCGCTCCTCCGGTTCAAGGAGATGGGCAGCGACCCCCGCGTGGTATCCGATGTCCACGAACTCGTCCCGGCGGTCATTCGCGGGCAGGTGGCGGTGGTCTGCGTACCGTCAGATACCGAGCTCTGGGGGTGTTACGACGACGGTTCCGCCTCGGTCACCCTCGTCGATGATCCGGCGGCGGATGCGGTCGATCTCTACGAGCTGCTCGCGCGCCAGGCGCTCGCGCACGGTGCGGAAGTCTTTTTCGTGGAAGAGGCGAAGATGCCTGTCGGGCACAAGGTGCTCGGGCTCCTCCGCTGGGCCGATCGATAGGGGGCGGGGCAGGCTCGCTGGGCGGGAATCACGCCCAACGCTCGAACGCCTCGATGGCCTCATACTCGGCCATGCCGAGTTCGTCGTACTGGGCGGCGATCGCGATGTTGTGTTCGCCGGTCAGGTTGTCGGGCGTCGTGTGGGCCTGGAATTTGTTGATGGCGGCCACCTTGAACTCCAGCTGCGCGGGGCTCATGGGCACCGCCATATCGACCTCGTACGGTTTGAGGGGCGGCTGGTGCCCGCGGTAGAGCCAGCGGCTGCACGTGAGCCCGAGCTTCTGCATCGCACGATCCAGTGCTTTGAAAGCGAGCGCCTGGACGGTGCTGGGATCGGCGAGGTGCCCGGTGGCAAATACCTGATCGGGCTGGAATTCCGCGAGGGTCGCGGCCATCGCGTCAGTGTCCGCGTCGGTGAGCCGGAATCGCCGGTAGCGGCCGTTTTCGTAGAACGGCAGGTCGAGGAAAACGAGTCGGTCGGGGGAGACGCCGAGCGCGGCGGCGGCGTCCTGTGCCTCCCCGCGACGGATGAGGGCTTTGAGCTGCCGGAGTTCGGCGGGATGTTCACCGAACGGACCTTTCTCATCGATCTGCCGAAGGATGAGCCTCGCGTAATCGGCCTGGGCTTCCAACCCCGTCGCAAAGGAGGATTGTTCGAGGAGGATCCGCGCGAATTTGGCGGCGGCGGCATCGGGGGTGCGGAGGCTGCCGGATGTCTGGTAGACGATGCGGACATCGTGCCCCTGCTCGACGAGGCGCTCGATGGTCCCGGCCATGGAAAGCATCTCGTCCTCCGGTTCGGGCGCGACCACGAGCGCCCGTTTCGGGAACGGGTCGGCTTTTTCGGGGCGGTTGGTATCGTCGGCCTCCGGCTTGCCTCCCGGCCAGCCGGTGATGGTGTGTTGGAGCTCGTTGAAGATGCTGATATTCAGGTTGTAGGCGGAGCCCTCCCGGGTGAGAAGTTCGCCCATACCCCGATGGTTGTACTCCTCATCGACGAGTTTGAGCACGGGTTTCTTGGCGGTGCGGGCCAGCCAGAGCACCGCCCGGCGGCGGGTGGCGGCGTCCCAGTCGACCGGGCCGACGAGCCACGGGAGCCGGTTGCGGGTGAGCGCGGAGGCGGCGGGCTCGTCGATGAGGAAGCGTGCGTTCGGGTGCGACTGGAGGAACGAGGCGGAAACGACCTCGGTCTCGGGCTCCTCGATCGCTTGCGCGACGATGGTGGCTTTATTTTCGCCCCACGCCATGAGGGCGAGGCGCCGGGCGTCGAGGATCGTGCCGACCCCCATGGTGATGGCGAAGCGCGGGACGTTTTCCTCGCTGAGGAAGTCGGCGGCGGCGTCGAGCCGGGTCACCCGGTCGAGGGCGATGAGGCGGGTGCGCGAGTTCCGGGTGGACCCCGGCTCGTTGAACCCGATGTGGCCGGTGCGCCCGATGCCGAGGATCTGGAGATCGATGCCTCCGGCCTGGGCGATGGCGTCTTCGTAGGCCTGGCAGGCAGCGAAGACCCCGTCCATGGGAACCGTTCCATCCGGCACGTGGATGTTGGCCGCGGGGATGTCAATGTAAGAGAACAGCTGGTCCTGCATGAAGCGGAAGTAGCTCTCCGGGTGGCTGCTTTCGATCCCGTAGTACTCGTCGAGGTTGAAGGTGACCACGTCGGCGAAACTCAGGCCCTCCTCGCGGTGGAGCCGGATGAGCTCCCGGTAGAACGGGACGGGCGTCGATCCGGTGGCTAGCCCGAGGACGGTGCGCCGCCCCACCGCACGACGATCTTCGATCAGTGCCTTCACCTCGGCCGCCAGCATCTGGGCGGCCTCGGAATTGTTCTTATAGACAGAGGTCGGAATACGTTCGAATTGTTCGCGGTGGGATTTTTCGGCGGTCATCGGTGGGCGAATAAGGGGTTGGATTGCAGCGGGGCCAAGGGCATTGTGCGCCATGGATACGCGGGCGAGGGTCATTGTTGTCATGGGTGTGTCAGGCTGCGGCAAGTCGACGGTCGGGGCGGCTCTGGCACGCAAGTTCGGAGGCGAGTATTTCGACGCCGACGATTTTCACCCGGCGGAGAATGTGGCGAAGATGGCCCGCGGTGAGCCGCTCGATGACTCGGATCGGACGCCGTGGCTGGCACGCCTCCGCGCGGAAGTGATCGACCCGGCGCCCGCCCGGGGCGTCACGGTGCTGGGGTGCTCCGCCCTGAAGCGACGCTATCGCGAGGCCTTGCTAGGCGGCGTGGCCGACGCGGTGATCGTCTATCTCAAGGGAGATTTCGAAAACCTGGAGAAGCGGATGGAGGAACGCGTCGGTCACTACATGAAAGCGGGTATGCTCCGCAGCCAGTTCGATGCCCTGGAGTCCCCGGAAGGGGAGCCGGGCGTCGTGACTCTGGCGGTGGATCAGCCGATCGATGCCGTGGTGCGTGAGGCGGTTCGGAAATTGCGGACGGCGCACGACGAACCGGAGGTGCACCACGGTCGACCGGCCAGCTAGATAACGGTGTCGTCGGGGATGATGGCCCCCTTGGGGATACAGACGATCCCATCGCGGACGTAGTAGTTTTCCCCGTCGGCGTCCTCGGTTTTTCCGTCGGGCGTGATGCGGACGCGGTTCCCGATGCGCGCGTTCTTATCGATGATGGCACGTTCGATGTAGCAATCGTGACCGATGCCGATGTGCGGGGTATTGCTCGACCGTTTGGCGACATCGTCCTCGTAGGAGTCGGCGCCCATGATGACGGCATTCCTGATGACGGTGCCGCGCTCGATCACCGAGCGGATGCCGATGATGGCGTTGGAGATCTCGACCTCCGA
>CAZKYJ010000599.1:0-3923 GCA_964556355.1 uncultured Verrucomicrobiales bacterium
ACGCCGAGACCGCCGATGAGGCACGCGATCATGAACGTGTATACGTCGGAAGCCATGGCGGACCACACGGCCGAAACCAGGTAGAGGACGCCGATCCAGAGGAGGGTTTTTTTGCGGCCGAAGATATCGGTCGGCCAACCGCCGACGAACGAGCCGAGGACGGTGCCCCAGAGGGCGGCACTCATGGCGAAACCGTGCAGCCCGGCGCTGAGACCCCAGATTTCTTGGATTCGCTGTTCGGCTCCCGAAATGACCACGGTGTCGAAACCGAAGAGAAATCCGGCGAGGGCGGACGTGAGAGCCCAGTAAAAGAGGCGGGAGTTCATGGAGGTTTACTAGCACCGATGGCCGGACGCGGCGATCAAAAAGCGCGCCCGGGGGGATTGAACGAGCCCGCTACCCGAGGCGGCACTCCGATCGTGGCGTCCGGGTTCCGATGAGGGGATGTTGGCGGTCGACCGGGGGCAGCCGGGAGCCACCGGCGGTGCATCGGGAGCGCGAAAAGATTCCGGAGGACCGTGGGAATCCACCCTAATGAGCCGCGGCCAAGCCTGTCAATCGCGTAGCCCATCCGGGAAACCGGTGAAGGGCGCTTCCCGGCAATGGCGGCACCCCGGCAATTCGTAGAAAGGCGACGGGCGCGCGGTCGAGCTCATTGGAGCTGCCCGATGGCGCAGATGAATGCCCGGGGCGATCGTCGGGACCGGGAACTCAGAAGCTCTCTAATAAGTTATGTTAGTGCCGCGGCTTCCCCTGCAACGACAGGCGAGGCGGGAGGAGGAAGTTGAGCGAGCTCAACGCCCGACGACTAACGAAGCCTGTCGTTGCAGGGGGAAGCCGCCCGAAGGGACGATCCCCCCTGCCGAGGCGACAGCCGATACTCTAAATCTAGAGATTTCAGAGGCGGTGCTGACAGGACTTATTAGACAGCTTCTTAGGGATCCGCAATTCTCCAACCGCTCCCGTCGACCATTCCCGGAAGCACGACTGGCATCGCATCGATATCGACATCAGAGCGGCCACTCTGGCCGTCGGCGGCTGCACCCCAACTCCACAGCTCCGCCGCCTCGGAGAGGGCGATGGTGAATTCGTCGCCGGCCATCACGCGTAGCCATCCGGTCGCTGGACTCATTCGCGTCGGCGAGAAGAATTCGCGGTCGCTCAGGTTTCCGTCAACCTGGAACCGGCCACTATCTCCCCACCCCCAGACGGTCGAATCCGCCTGCCGCGCCACCACGTGACTGGAGAACACATCGACGGATAGCCAATCGCCGTCGAAGAGGCATGTCGGCGTGGTCACGGCGCCGATGCTGCCATCCTCCATGGCCAGTACCCCGTCATCCGCGGTCGATCCCCAACCCCAGATACTTCCGTCTTCCCGAACGGCGAGAGTGACGCGGTCGCCACAGGCGACCATCAGCCAGTCGTTGCCATCACCAATCCTGACGGGAACGCGTGACTCGTCGGTGTCGCCCGTGCCGAGCTTCCCGTCGCGGTTGTCGCCGAACGCCCAGAGACTCCCGTCGCTCTTGATGGCCATCGAGTGATCGGATCCGGCGCTGACAAAGACCCAGTCGGAATCGCTGCCGATCTGTGCCGGTTGATTGGCCTGCTGGATCGAACCCTGACCGATCTGGCCCGAGCCGTTGCTTCCCCATCCCCAGAGGCTGTTGTCGGTGCGGATTCCCAGCGAATGTTCTTCGCCGGCGGCGATCCGCAACCAATCAGAGTCGTCGCCGGCGCGGACGGGACGCTCGGCGACGAAGACGAAGTCCTCGGGATTGAGGCCGAGTTGCCCGCTCGACCCGCTTCCCCAAGCCCACAGGGTACCGTCCGTTTTGATCGCCAGCGAGTGCCCGCTGTGGGTTGCCACCGCTCTCCAATCGGCGTCGGTTCCGATCTGTGCGGGGACTGCTTGGCTAAAATCGAAGTTGGCGGGATCCCGCACGAGATCGGGATCGCCGAGGACCTCGCCGTTGTCGTTCAGACCCCACGCCCACAAGCTCCCTTCCTGGCGGAGGGCGAAGGTGTGGCTTTCGCCGCAGGCGAAGAACGGCAGCGAGCGGGGGGCACCCACCTCCACCGCGACGACAGAGCCAAGATCGACCACCGAATGATCGGCCAGTGTGGGTGGCAGCACAGCGGCTGCCACCGTGCGGGTTTCCGCCGCCCTGTCGTAGCCGCTGACATGGATGACGTCGCCGGGAGATAGATCCACCTCGCCGAGGGCGAACGCGCCGGTAGCGTCGGTCAGGGCGGGGGCGTCCCGGTCCGCGCGGACGGTGAGGTCGCCTAGCGGGGTGCCGCCGGGATCGACGACGGTGCCCGTGACCGTCACCGATACCGGCAGCGACGGGGACTGGAACCCGTGGATGGTCTCGGGGTCGAGTCCCTCGACTCCCAGGAAGGCGCCTTCGCCCCAACTGAGGACGCGGCGGTCCGGATGGAGGGCGAAACTGTATTCGCGGCCAGCGGCCGCCGCCTGCCAGCCACGCTGCGTCGTGACCAGCGTCGGCACCCCAACCTGGCCCGGCAAATCTGGGGCAATCAGCCCGCCGGTTGCCACCGATCCCCAACCGCGGATGGTTCCATCGAATTTCAGTGCAAAGTTGTGGCGCACGCCCACCGAGGCGGAATGCCACCCGACCCCATTGCCGAATTGTTCAGGTGTGAGGATGGTCTGGGTGGGAGCCGCTAAGAAAAACGAGCCCCAGTGCCAGAGGGTGGTGTCGCGCTTGATGGCGACCACGTTTTCATCCCGGAATCCGCCACCGGCAAAAACCGCCTGCCAATCGCTATCGGTGCCGACCTGCGTGGGCGACAGGCGCCCGAACAGCTCCCCGGTCGCCAGCTGGCCCCGGGCATTTGCCCCCCAGGTCCAGATGGTGCCATCGGACTTGAGCGCCGCCGCAAAGTGGCGCCCCATCGAGACGGTCGCCCAATCCGTATCACCACCAACCTGCGTCGGGTCAGGGCGGGCGACGGTATCGCCAAGGCCGAGTTGCCCATCGTTATTGGCTCCCCAAGCCCAGAGAGTTCCGTCAAGCTTGACCGCGAGCACCGATTCGCCATCGGTGGCAACGCTCTGCCACCCGATGGCCGAGGGGACCTCCTCGGGACGGTTGAACAGCGTTCCGGCGACCGGCGGGCCGAGGTTGCCCGCCTCCGAAAGATCGCTGCCTCCCCAGGCCAGCAGGCGATGGTCGTCCGTGATCCCGAAGCAGTGAACGCCATCGCCTACCAGTGGGGTCGCGACCGTTCTCCAGCGGTGGCGTCCCGCGACCGCGACGGGGGTGAACCGGTTCTCGAGCGAGCCGTCGCCAAGCTCCCCCGTGAAGTTGGCACCCCACGAATAAAGGCGGCCCTCGGAGTCGATGGCCAAGCTGTGATTTTCCCCGCCCGCCGCGCGTGGCAAGGCCGAGGGGATCGGCTGCACGACCACGGCACCCAAATCCGTGACAGATCCGGGGGTGATCGAAGCGAGGGACGTGAAGCCGGCCAAGGCTCCCGGCTGGATCGCGAAAAGTGAGGATTCCGGCGCCACTTCGACATCGGCGAGTAGAAAGCTGCCGTCGCCACCGCTCACTACCATCTGGTCTTGGGTATCCACCGCTACCACGATGCCGGCCAGTGGGCTGCCCCCGCCATCGACAACGGTTCCCGTCAGCGTCGCCACAATCAGGCCACCCGTGACCTCGAAAGTCCACTGGGTGAGAGGGATCGGTGTTCCACTTTCCGAGAGGGCGCCGTCAAGCACCGCACGGTAAAGGCCGACACCGAGACCAGGGTCGACGTCCAAGGCCAGCGTAACGCCGGTTGGGCTGGGCCGTACCGTGCCGCCGACCATCACGTCGTCGGGGGTGTCCAAGGCCCCGTCGTCCCCGGCGGAGATGAGCCTCAGGACATCTGGCCCAAGACTGGAC
>CAZKYJ010000600.1:0-3920 GCA_964556355.1 uncultured Verrucomicrobiales bacterium
GGTGGAGGAGCCCGTGCACGAGGTAGAGTAGCGCCTCCCGGGTCACCGCATCCCCGAGCTCGATCGCTTTGGCGGCGGCGGTCTCGAGGCTGATAAAGATCTCGCCGTGCTGGAAGGTGATGACGTCGGTCGGGCCGGGCACCTTCGAGTAATCGCGGTGAACCTGGGCGATGAGCTCGTCATCAACGAGGTTGACCTCGATCGCTCCGAGCCCCGGCAGGTCGCGGGAGTGCGTCCCCGGGGCTTCCAACGCGGCGGTGACGGCCCCGGCGGCGCGGCTCCGCATGGCGCCGAGATCGAACCCGCCGGGGAGTGCGCAGTGGGTGTAGATCTCGACCGTGGGCCGGACGGCATCGGACATCGCGTTCTAGGCGGCGCTGACGACGTCTTTACTCCGCTTCTTCGCCACTTCAGCACCGCCCCTGCGCTTGCGTGAAGCCGCGCTTGCACCCCCGTCGGATGCCCCGACCGACTCCTCGGGCGGGCGCCTGTCGTCGGCGGGCTTCGGGTAGGAGATCCGGTTGTGCAGCATGCTGCGCAGGGTGGCCTGGAAGCTTCTCTTGATCGCCTCGAGCTCGGCGAAGGTGAGATCGCACTCATCGAGCTGTCCGTCGCGGATGCGGCTTTGGACGATCTCGTCGATGAGCTGGCCGATCTTTGCGGGGGTCGGCTTGGCCAGCGTGCGGGAGGCGCTTTCCACCGCGTCGGCCAGGCTGATGATGGCGCTCTCGCGGAACTGCGGTTTGGGCCCGGGGTAGCGGAAGCTCTTGGGATCGACCTCCGGGATGTCCTCCTCGTTGGCGTTGTCCTCTTCCACCTTGCGCTTGAACTGCTCCTGCTGGTCGAGTGCGCGGCGATAGAAGAAGTAGATGAGCGAGTTGCCGTGATGCTGCTCGATGACGTGGATGATCTCGGAGCTGAGGTTGTTCTTGAGCGCCAAATCGATCCCATCTTTGACGTGGGCGATGATCACGAGGGCGCTCATCGTCGGCGTGAGGTCGTCGTGGGGGTTGTTCTTCTCCGAGATGTTCTCGATGTAGTACTCCGGCTTCACCAGCTTGCCGATGTCATGGAAATACGAACACACGCGGCACATCGTGGCGTTGGCACCGATCGATTCCGCGGCCGCTTCGGAGAGGTTGGCGACGACGAGGCTGTGGTGGTAGGTGCCCGGTGCCTCGATGGTCATGCGCTTGAGGAGCGGGTGGTTGAGGTCGGCGAGCTCGATCCACGAAATGTCCGTGGTCACATGGAAAAGCGTTTCGAGGACCGGCAAGGTCCCGCTGACGACGGTGGCGGTAAAGGTGCCAACTAGGAGGACGCAGCAAATCTGGAGGCCGAGGAACCGCCAGTCGGCCTCGGTCATCTCGGTGAGCGCGGTTCCGTCGATCTGGATGAACCCGCACGCGGCGGTCAGCGCGAAACCGGTGAGGCCCACGTAGACGCCGGCCCGGACGAGGCGGCTCCTCTTGCGCACTTGGTTGGTCACGTAGACTGCGACGAAGCCCGTGACGAGGCTGGTGACCAGAAACGGGAAAAGGAAGTCTGAGGGGACCACCAGGCAGCCCCAGAGCGATCCGAAAACCGCGACGAATATCCCCTGCGTCCGCCCGAGGAGCACGGACAGCGCGAGCGGACCGAGCGCATAGGGCATGAGGAGAAACGCGAACTGCTCGGGGGTGTCTGACGCGCGCACGGTGGCACCGATCACTTTGACCAGTACGAGCTGGAGGAGAATGAGCCCCAAGATGAGCGTCACGGGACTATTCCGCCGGAAGCTGTTCGGGTGGTTGGCGAAAAACTGGACGATCGCGACCGAAAAAATGATCGAGATGACAGCGACCGCCTGGAACGGGCGATCCGCGAAAACCGCGCCCGGCACCGGCTTATAGACGGCGAGAAGGCTGAAGCCGACCAGGAAGGCCAAGAAGATGCACGCTTTGACCCAGGGGCTGTAGCGGAGGGTCTCGGCCAGCTCGCTGTCGCTCTGTTTGCGACGGGTGCGACCACAGGACATGCCGCGTTTTTGTAGTTGGAGGCGCTTTAGGGCGTCGAACATAAGGCAGATGCTGGAGGCGGAGAGCGGGAGGCCGAGGGCGGAGAAATGCCCGGTGGAAAAGAGAGGAATCGCCCGGGGCTCGCGGGGAGCGGGTATCAGGCGGAACTAGGAGAAGTCGATTTGTGAGGAGTAGCCAATAGGATTCCGGGAGCCTCGGGGCGAGTGTACGTCACTGAATCGGAGAATGCAATCCCCCGAATTGACCTCCCGGCGAGGGGCGGAGTTCCTTCCGGCACCGCACCGACCATCGGGCAGCTTGCGGGAGCGACATACCCGAAGTACTAGCGTCTGCTCCAGCCCATGCAGATCACCGAAGACCAAGTCCGCCAAGCACTCGCCACCGTCGCCTACCCGGGGTTCAGCCGGGATATCGTCTCGTTCGGCCTCGTGAAATCCATCGCCATCGACGGCGGGGACGTGACGGTCAAGGTGAGCCTGGCCACCAAAGACCCCAAAGTCCCCCAGCAGATCTACGACCAGGCGAAGGCCGCACTCGCCGCGATCCCGGGGATCGGCAAAGCCGACCTCGACTTCGACATCAGAGACGCGCCGGCGGGCGGGGCCGCGGCCGGATCGGCGATCAAGCAATCGATCCCGGGCGTGCGGAAGGTCATCGCGGTGGCGTCGGGAAAAGGGGGCGTCGGAAAATCGACGGTCGCGGCCAACATCGCGGTGGCGCTGGCGGCCGCGGGACACCGTGTCGGGCTGTGCGACTGCGACCTCTACGGCCCATCGGTCTCCCTGCTCTTCGGCACCACCGAGCGCCCGAACGCCACCGAGGACAACGCGATCATCCCCATTGACGCCCGCGGGCTCAAGCTCATGTCGATGGCCTTTCTTCTGGAAGAGGACTCCCCGGTCGTCGTCCGCGGCCCGATGGCGACCCGCTACATCCAACAGTTCCTCCGCCAGGTGGCTTGGGGCGAGTTGGACTACCTGATCCTCGACCTCCCGCCCGGCACCGGAGACATCCAACTCACCATCGTCCAGACCGTGGCGCTGGCGGGCGCGATCATCGTGACGACGCCGCAAGAAATGGCGCTCATCGACGCCCGGAAAGCGGCCTCCATGTTCTCGAAAGTCAACGTTCCGATCCTCGGGGTGGTGGAAAACATGTCCTATTTCGAGTGCCCGAGCGACGGGGTGCGCTATCCGATCTTCGGTGAAGGAGGTGGCGCCCGCGAGGCCGAGCGGCTGGGCGTCCCCCTCCTCGGACAGATTCCCATCGATGTCCCGACCCGCGAGCGCGGCGACGCCGGGGACCCGGTGGCGCAGGAAACCGAGGGGAGCGGCAACGCCGTAGCGGACGCTTTCCACGCGATCGCACGGCAGTTGCGCTAGCGGTCGGCGACTCTGTCCCAGACAAGGATTATTCGCAGGTGTGATTCTGATAAAATGATTCTTGCGAATCTGTCACATAACCGTAACTAACTGGGGGGCAGCTCTACTGCGAAGCGCCCCTGCCTCCGCCAGCCGAACCCTCCCCCACCTTTCCCATGGAACACGCACTCTCCGATGAACCGGTCGATGACGAGTCCTTCGTCACCAACTCGGCGATCTACCGGCAGTTTCTGGCGGAGCGGGAGGAGATCCTTCGGCACAAGTGGATCAAGAGCGATCAGGAGGGCAAAGACGTCGGGTTTGAGAACGCTCTCCTCGACTGGATGCTCAAGCTCCGCTCGGACTGGCACGAGCGGAGGAACGCCTCGATGGCTTCCTAGCGCCCGGCGCGCCCCGGCTACTCCCACTCGATGCTCGCCGGGGGTTTGGTCGAGATGTCGTAGAGTACCCGGTTGATTCCCGGCACGGTATTGAGGATCTCGGCGGCCACGCCCTTGAGAAACCCCCAGTCGAACTCGAC
>CAZKYJ010000601.1:0-3918 GCA_964556355.1 uncultured Verrucomicrobiales bacterium
CGCGGGTGGCACCCTGAGCGCCCGCATCGACATCCGGTCGGACGATGAGATCGGCGACCTCGCACGCTCGATCAACACCATGGTGCAGAACCTCGACGTGTCGCGGCATCAGCTCGAGGAGTCCCTCGAAAACAAGGCGGCACTCCGGGAGAAAGAGATCCTCCTCCGCGAGATCCACCACCGGGTGAAGAACAACATGCAGATTCTCACCAGTCTTCTCCGCCTGCAGACGCGCCAGGCGGACACTCCCGAACTCCGGCAGGTGCTCCAGGAGAGCGAGGCGCGGATCCGCTCGATGGGCTTGCTCCACGAAAAGCTCTACCAGAGCGACAACGTCTCGCTCATCGATATGCGCTCCTACCTCGATACCCTGACCAACGAGCTCGCGCGCATGACGCCGGGGAAGGTCAAGCCCGACATCCGGGTGGCCTCCCACAATGTCCAACTAGGCCTCGACACCGCGCTCCCGTGCGGGCTCATGGTCACCGAGCTCGTATCAAATTCGATCAAATACGCGTTCGAAGGGAACCCGTCGCCCGCCGTCGTCATCAGCCTCAGCCGCACCGGCATCGGCAGTTTCCAACTCGTCGTCTGGGACAATGGGGTGGGCCTGGACAAGCCCATCGACATCTCAAAGTGCAAAAGCCTCGGACTCCGACTCGTCCGCATGCTCACCGACCAGCTCCGCGGTTCCCTCTCCATCACCGGAACCCAAGGAACCAAAGTCGTGATCGATTTTAAGGAGACAGTTTACAAAAAGAGATTATAATTATGGTTATTATATAATCTGATCGAAACCTTCTCTTCCCACCCCTTCAAAGACCCGCCGAATGATCTCCCGCCGCATCCTGGTCGTCGATGACGAGCGCATCGTTGCCGAAGACATTATGGAATGCCTCACACAGATGGGATGTGAGGTGGTCGGCACCGCCCAGTCCGCGATGGACGCCATCGCTCTCGCCGAGAAAACGCGACCGGATCTCGTGCTCATGGACATCGTTCTGCAGGGCGACATGGACGGGGTCGATGCCGCGACAGCCATCCGAGAGAAACACGGGATCCCCTGTATTTTCCTCAGCGCCTACTCCGATGCGGGGGTGCTCGATCGTGCCAAAAGGATCGCTCCCCTCGGATATATCGTGAAGCCATTCGACGAGGAAGGGCTGCGCTCGTCCGTCGAGGTCGCCCTCCACCGCATCAGCATGGACGGTGCGGTGCAGGAAAGCTCGGAGTGGTTCGCCACCACCCTGATGGCCATTGGCGACGGCGTCATTGCGACCGACGAGAAGGGGACGGTCACGTTCATGAACGAGGTGGCCACGTCCTTGCTCGGGTGCCGCGAGCAAGACGCCGTCGGACGGTTTATCGAAGAGGTCGCCCCGATGCTCGACGAGTCTTCCGGCGGGCGAATCGCCAACACCGCGGTGACCGCTCTGCACTCGGGCGATCGGGTGAGACTGCCCGTCAACGCGGGCATCTACCGACGGTCGGCCAAGAATCTGCCCGTCGACCAGTCGGCGGCACCGATCCGCAACGGCACCGGCAAGTTGGTGGGAGCCGTTCTCGTCTTCCGCGATGCCACCGACCGGCGAAGGGCCGAAGAGCAGAGCCGGCTGGAGAACGAGAGACTCGAGGAGCTTGTGGACGAGCGGACCACCGAGATCCTCGCCTCGAACAAGCGCCTCGTCACCGAGATCGAGGAGCGGAAAAGGGTCGAGGATGCCCTCAACTATCGCATGGGGATGCAGACGCTCCTCGGCGGGGTCATGCACCGGTTTCTCCGCGCCAAACCGGAGGAGACGAAAAGTTCCCTCGAGGCGGCGCTCGGCGAGCTTGGCGGGTTCCTTTCCGTCGATGCCGCCTACCTCCTCCGTTACTCAGAGGATGGCAGCAAGGTGCGTGTCGTCACCGAGTGGCGCTCGATGGGGACCCCGACCACCGATGTCGATGGGGCGGCTCCGTCGGAAAACCTCCAGGTACTCGCGGAGTGGCGGCACCGGTTCAACGGCGCCGATAGCGTGCTCATCGCAAGGGACTCCGGCGCGGGCGACGACCTGCCCAACGTGATGCCGGAGATCGCCCGCGCCCGCGGCGCCCGTTCGGTGCTGCTCCTGCCGCTGCTCGACGAAGATGAGGTCACCGGGTTCCTCGGGGCGGACTGTTCGGGTGCCGGCCGGGAGTGGAAACGGGAGGAAGCCACGCTCCTCCGCATGGCCGGCGACGTCATCCAGACCGCCCTCCGCCGCCAGCGCGCTGCCGCCGACAACGAGGAGCTCCTCCTTCAGCTCCACCAGTCGCAGAAGATGGAAGCGATCGGGAAGTTGTCCGGAGGCATCGCCCACGACTTCAACAACATGCTGCTTCCGATCATCGGCTACAGCGACATGCTCTTGGACAAGCTGTCCGACAAGGAGGAGATCGTGGAAGAACTCACCGAGATCCGGCGCTCGGCCGAGCGCGCCGCCGCCCTCACGCGGCAGATGCTCGCCTTCAGCCGCAAACAGGTGATCAAAAAGGTGGTCCTCGATATGAACGGCCAGCTGCGCGATCTGGAGAAAATGCTCGTCCGTATCATCGGCGAGGATATAGCGCTGAAGACCGATCTCGCCCCGGAGCTTCCCCCGGTCAACGTCGACCAGGGGCAGATCGAGCAAGTGCTCCTCAACCTCGTGGTCAATGCCCGCGACGCCATGCCCTACGGCGGATCGATCAAGATCTGCACCCGGCTGGTCGAGTCCCTCCCGCCGGGCGTCCGCCTCCTCAACGAGCGGGGGCGCGACGGGCGCTTCGTGCAGATCACCGTCTCGGACGCGGGGGTCGGGATCGATTCCGAGATCGTCGATAAGATTTTCGAACCGTTTTTCAGCACCAAAGGGAACGACGGCACCGGCCTCGGGCTCTCCGTGGTCTACGGCATCGTCGAACAGCACGGGGGTGGGGTATCGGTGGAGAGTACCCCGGGCAGCGGGAGCTCGTTCTCCGTCTATCTCCCTGCCGTCTGCTCGGTCGTTTCGGAAGACGTCCGCTCCGCCACCCACGAACAGCCGGTCAAGGATCCGCGCTCCGTCCGGGGCCGCGGTGAGAAGATCCTCCTCGTCGAGGACGAGATCGCCGTGATCCAGTTCGTCAGCCAAGCGCTCAAACAGAATGGCTACGAGATCGTCAAGGCCACCTGTTTCCGCGACGCCGTCAACGCCTTCGATGAGCACCGCGGGGAGTTCGATCTCATCTTCACCGACGCCGTCCTGCCCGATGGGAATGGCGTCGACCTCCTCGACCGTTTCCTCACCGCCAAGCCCGACGCGCGCGCCCTCCTCAGCAGCGGCTACACCGACAAAGACTCTCTCCTCGAGCTGGCGAAAGCGAAGGACATCACTTTCCTGCAGAAGCCCTACGCGCTCCCCGTCCTCTTTAAAACCGTCCGCCAAGTCATCGACCAAGAAGCGCGCGCGGTGCTGAACTGACCCCCGTCAGCCGGTTCCTGCCGGGAGATGCCTCGCGGCGATCGCCGCGGTGGCGAGGATGACGGCGACGGAAGGTAAGATGATCCGGGAGCGTTTCCGGTTTTCGGCAATGGCCGGGAACGCGGCGAGGACGGCGGGAACGACGAGGCTGGCGGCAAAGAGCACGAGCGCCGCCGTCGGGCGGGGCGCCTGCGTGGGGCCGTCGGCGGAGAAGTAGATGAAGGAGGCGACCGTGCATACGAAAAACCCGTAGAGCAGCCCGAACGCGAGCGTCAGTTGGAGACGGCGCCGCGCCATGGTGAGCAGCAGACCGACGGCCAGGACGAGCGCGGCAAGCGAGATCGTTTGCGCTCCCATGCCGGATTGCAGCGAAAGCGCACAGAACCATACCGCGGGGATGGCCTGGAATGTGTTGATAAGAAAAAAGTCGAAGGCTTCCAGCCGCCACGTCAGA
>CAZKYJ010000602.1:0-3913 GCA_964556355.1 uncultured Verrucomicrobiales bacterium
CATCTGGTTCTGCTAGTGGTGGCTCCAGCTCCCCCCTGTATGGCGCGAAGCGGGAAAGGTCGATCTCGCCGTCGGTGGGCATCGGCAGCTTGCCGAAGCGGACGCCGAACTGGTCCGACGCCCAGCCCGCCCCGCGCGTGTAGGCCGTCCACCCGTTCGAGCGGACGAGGAAGACGAGCTGGGGCCCGGGGTCGTCGGCCACCTGCTGGAGGTAGCGGTCGTAGTCCGCGTCCGCTCCGATCTCATGGTTCCCGACGCGGATGTCGTTACGTTCCCGCGCATAGCCATAGAGGACGACGCCGTCCCCCCGCGCTTCGACGAAGTAGATCGTCGCGCCCTCGGCATCGACGGCGCCGGCGGGCTGGACGACCACCGGGGGTGGCGCGTCGCCGGGATCCTTCTGGCGCGCGGCGAGTTCGGCTTTCAGCTCCGCGGCACGGGCGTCGAGTTCGGGCTTCTGTCGGGCCATCTCATCGAGGGCGATCTGCAGGTTCTCCACCTCTTTCTGGAGGGCGGCGTTGGTCTCGGCGGGGTCGCCCGCGTCCCCATCTAGATTGAGTTTCTTGCGGAGCAGGATGTTGAACTGCGAGACGTCGGCCAGCTCCTGCTCGGCGACCTGGGACTCGTCAATCTTCGTCCTCAGGTCCTCGAGGGTGGCGTCGTCCTGCGCATATTTTTTCTCCAGGCGGACGTACTCCTCGGCGCGGGCGATCTCCGAACTCGTCCGCCCTCTGACCTGTTGCGTCTGCATGACCGCGAGCAGGGCGATGAGGAGGACGAGGATCCCGATGACGCACGCGAGGATGCTGAGGAACGGGAAAAGTGATACCTCGACGCCGCTGTTTGCTTTCGGTTTAGCCACCGGATTCTCAAGTTAGTCGCCCTTGCCGAACCAGCCTTTCCTCTTCACTTGGTGGATGACCACCTGCTCTTTGGAGAGGCTTTCCAAGGCCTCGTTCAGCCGCCGGATTCCCGTCTCGAGCGCGACGACGTACCGCGTGACCGACTTGGCCGACTCATCGACCGAATGGCTCGTCTCCTGCCCCACCTTTTTGACCAGGTGGCCGAACTCCTCCTCGATGCGCGCCTGGTGCTCGCCGGCGCGGCGCTCGAGCGCGCCGGCATTCTCCAGCACCGTGGCGGAGAGCGTGTTGAGGTCGGCCAAGAACTCCCGCTGGGCACTGGCGACCGCCTTGCCGATGCTGTCGAGCGCGCCGATGCCGTCGCCGCCGCCGAGGCCGTGGCCGTCGTTGATGCGGGTGAGGAGGTTCTCGTTGCAGAAGGCGTCGATGGCGTTGAGCACGTCCTCCTCCCGCTTCTGCATGGCCGCGACCGGAAAGCTGAGAACGAGGCTGAGGAAGAGTCCGTAGAGCGTCGTGTTGAAGGCCGTGCCGAGCCCGCCGATGACGTTGTTAAGCGAGGCCATGAGCGCGTCCATGTCTCCTGCCTCGCCGAGCTCGAGACCGCCGATAGCCAAGGAAAGCCCGAGCACCGTGCCGATGAAGCCGAGGATGGGAATCGCCCAGAGGAAGACCTTGACCAGCGAGTAGCTCCCCTGGATGCGCGAGGCGTCGATATCCGACTGGCTGGCCATGAGGGTGGCGACGTCCTGGTTGTGCGGACGGCTCTCGAAAAACTCCAAACCCTTGCGGATCCGGTTGGTCATGAAGCTATCCCGCAAGCGGACGGGCAGGCGGTAGACGTGGTCGATGAAACTGCCGACGTTCTGGGGGTTGATCTCGGCGCCGAGCTCCTCTGGCAACACGTCGAGCAGCATGGCGTTGCGCTGCATCTTGGCCTTCTGGCTCTTGAGGATAACGATCCCGACGCCCCAGCCGAAAAGGAGGAGCTCCGCCCAGTTCACCAGCCCACCAGACGTGAAGACATTGCCCACGTAGCTGCTCTTGAAGAGGGAGAGCCCGCCGCCCACGAACAGGGTGATGGCCGCTCCAATACCGAGGCTCACCCAGATGCTGACATTGGCATGATCCGCCTCCACCCAACCCCGTCTCCCGGCGGGCTCCTGGCGGCGGACGGGGGCCGACGAACCCGGGTCATCCGGCCCGGCGGGAATCTGCAGCGTCGCACTGCAACTCGGGCAGGTGACCATCGATCCCGCCTGCGCCGAGTCGGCCTGCAAGTTCGCGTTGCATTGGGGGCAGAGGAATTTCACCGGGCAAGGTGAGCACGGACTCGCACGGTGACAAGTCGGCCGTCCTGTTCCCCACCCCCTGACCCCCGCGATGCTCTCCGGGCGGGTCGAGCGCGGACGGCCCGCGCCTTCCCGACGGACAGCCGACCGAGGGTGGGGAGCACGAAATACCCTCGAGCGACGGGACGGTTCAGCCCTTCGGAAGTGTCGCCGCGATCCGCTCGGCGAGCCGGGTGAGGAGGCGGCTCTGCGCGGCGACGACGCCCTCGTAGCCTTCTTCGGACAGCGGCTCGCGGAGGGTCACGGTGCGGGAGTCGAGGGTCGTGGACGACCCTCCATCGATGACGCTCCACGCGGCATCGAGGATGGCGTCGCCCCCGCTGAGCGAATGGAACTGGCCGATGTTCACGGCGACGGTGTAGGCCGGGCGCCCCCCCGCGTCCCACGGGTAGGGCTGGACGGGCCGGCCGCCGAGCGACGCGCCGAGATCGGCGGCGAGCACGCGCGTGATGGTCGGCTCCAAGGCGCCGGCCCACCGGTGGCCCAGGGGGATCTCGAACCGGTTGGGCGCACTCTGGAACACGAGTTCCGCGCGGTCGATGTAGTCGGGGATGCGCACCGGACCGAGCCCGATGGAGCGCGCCCCACCGGCCGCCGACGGCGGCGCTCCAGAACTCGCGGTGAGCAGGTAGTAGCGATCGGGCGTCGAGCTGCAGCCCGCCGGCAGGAGGGCGGCGAGGGCGACGAGCGGCAGTGCCAGGCGGCGGGAGAATATCATGGCAGTTGGGCGTTAGCGTTTTGCTCGAGGCGGCTCGGGGTTCCCGCCGGGACGACCGAAGATGATGGAGTTGGGGCGTTTCTCCAGCGACCCGGCCAGCGATTCGACGGAGCGGAGGGTGGAGCGGAGGTCCTGGAGTGTCACGGTGAGGTCGTTGTAGACGGCAGAGTTCTCGTTGAACCCATCGAGGGTTTCTCTCAGGGATGCGAGCGTCGCCCGGACATCCTCCGGCAGCGCGCGGGTATCCTCGGCGGAAAGGAGGGCGTCGAGGCTGGCCGAGGCACCTTTGAGATCGGCGACCGCCGCCTTGGCCTCGGTGGCGGTGGACCTGATCTCGTCGAGGGCACCGGTGGCGCTCGCGATCGTCTCCTCGAGGGCGAGGTTCTGCAGCTTGTCTAACACCTGCACCAACTTGTCCTCGATCCGGGCGAGGCCCGACGACGACGTGGGGAGGACGCGGTAGCCACCGACATCGACGACCTCGGCGGGGTCTGCGTCCTCCACGAAATTGAGATCGACGAACAGCGCGCCGGTGATGAGGCTGCCGGTCTTGAGGCTCGCCCGGAGCCCGTCGCGCACGTAGGTGGCCATCACTTCGTCGGCGTCCTCCGTCGGCGCACCGGAGCCGTGGGCGATCAGATCGGGATCGACCTGGATGAGCACGGGCACCCGGCGGTCGGCCGTACCGCCGGGGAGATAGTCGAAGGAGACGCCGCCGACCGTACCCACGCGGATGCCGCGATACTCGACGGGTGCCAGCGCCTTGAGCCCGCGCACGCTGTCCTCGAACAAGAGCAGGTAGGTCAGCGTCGGGTTGAAGCCGCTGACGTCTTCCTCCACGGCGCGGATGTCTTCGTAGAGGTGGAAGGCCGCACCGTTCTCGGCAGGCTCCATGCGGGGCTGACCTCCCGGGATGTCGAACTCGACACCGCCGGCGACCAGCGACTGGAGCGATCCCGTGCGCACGCGGAACCCGTCGGCAC
>CAZKYJ010000603.1:0-2659 GCA_964556355.1 uncultured Verrucomicrobiales bacterium
CGGTGGGCTCGCTTCCCAATTGACGTCGATCCACTTCTCGAACTTTTACGCCCCGAACGCCTGGAGCCCCAACATCAACGCCTATCACTGCAAGTGTTCGATCGAGATCTGCGTGGATCTGGCAGGCGTCGAAAAGGAACACATTGACCTGACGGTTCATGGCGCGCGCCTCATTATCCGGGGCGAACGGGTGAACCCCGAGCCACCCGAAGTGGACTCGGCGTGCTGCCAGCGGATCCTGGCGATGGAAATCGAGAACGGACCTTTCGAACGCATTCTTGAATTGCCGGAGGAAGTCGATGCCATCGCTATCAAAGCCCGGCAAGAGAATGGTCTTTTGTGGATTCACCTCCCGCTTCGCACCGAACCCTAACCCGCAAGTCGCCATGGATCACTATCTCCTCAAAGATGAGAACGAGGTCGCGAAGGCCGCATTGGTTGCCACCCCGCCGGATGCGAAACCCGGGGAGAATGCGGAGTCGCCGCCCGAGCCCGAGACGCTCCCACTCCTCGCCGTGCCCGGTCGGGTGATTTTTCCCGGAATGGTATTGCCGATTCCCGCCATCACCAGCCACGGGATACGGATGGTCGATGAAGCGCTGCCCAACGAGCGCCGGATCGTGTTGGTAGCAGGGAAAGATCCGGACGATGCCGACCCCGAGGAAGAAGATATTTTTCGGGTCGGGGTCGAGGCCCGGCTCCTGAGGATGGTCAAACAGGGCAATGACGCGACCGTTCTCATCATCCAGGCCAAGCACCGGGTCGCCATCGTTGACATCCCGCAGAAGGAGCCATTCTTCCGCGCGACGGTCACGCGGATCGATGAGAAGATCCCGCAGGACACCGACAAGCACTGGACGGCGGCGGTGCGCAACCTCCGCGAGAGCGCGATCCGACTGGTCGGGCTCAACCCGCAACTCCCCGACGAGGCGCGGACGGCATTGGAAAACATCGAGGGCGCCTCGCTCCTGACCGATGTGATCGCCGGCAACCTCGGCATCGGCATCGAGGAGAAGCAGGCGCTCTTGGAGCAGGTGGACGTCGTCCGTCGGCTCGAGACGCTCCAACGAATCCTCAACGACCAGATCGAGATCGCCGAACTCCAGCAGAAGCTGAGGGACGATGTGCAGTCCGAGTTCTCCGACTCGCAGCGGCGTGCCTACCTCCGCGAGCAGATGCACGCGATCCAGCGACAGCTCGGCGAGGGCGATGGCACCGGCGAGCAGGTCGAGGAGCTGCGCGCGCGCCTGGATGAGGCAGATCTGCCCGAGGAAGCGCAAACCGAGGCGGACCGCGAACTGAAGCGCCTCGAGGCGATCCCGAACGCGTCGCCGGAGTACTCCGTCATCGTCACCTATCTCGAGACGCTCGCCGAACTCCCCTGGTCGAAACAGAGCGAGGACAACCTCGATCTCGATGAGGCGCAGGCGACCCTCGACCGCGACCATTTCGGACTGGACAAGATCAAGCGGCGCCTGATCGAGTATCTGGCCGTCCGCAAGCTCAACCCGCACGGCCAGGGGCCGATCCTCTGTCTCGTCGGCCCGCCCGGGGTCGGCAAGACATCGCTGGGGCACAGCGTGGCGGACGCGCTCGGGCGGAAGTTCTCGCGGATCGCCCTCGGCGGTATCCGGGACGAGGCCGAGGTGCGGGGTCACCGCCGTACCTACATCGGCTCGATGCCGGGGAGACTCATCCAGGAGCTGCGTCGAGCCGGTACCAACAACCCGGTCATCATGCTCGACGAGATCGACAAGCTCGGCGCCGACTTTCGTGGCGACCCGGCGTCGGCACTCCTCGAGGTGCTCGACCCGCGCCAGAACAATGCTTTTGTCGATCGCTATCTCGACGTGCCATTCGATCTTTCGAAAGTCATCTTCATCGCCACGGCGAATATCATCGATCCCGTACCCGCCCCTCTCCGCGACCGGATGGAGATCATCCATATCCCCGGGTATACAGAAAAGGAGAAGCTGCAGATCGCGAAGCGCTACATCGTCCCCCGCCAGCTGGATGAGAACGGGCTCACGGACGCGCAATGCGAATGGGGCGACGAGCCGCTCCGCCTCATCATCAGTGACTATACGCGGGAGGCCGGGGTCAGGAATCTCGAACGCGAGATCGGCTCGGTCTGCCGCTGGGTCGCCGCCAAGGTGGCCCGGGGAAAAACCGAGCACTGGCGGGTCACGGGAGACAGCGTGCGGGAAGCGCTCGGCCCCGAGAAAGTCACCCACGAAGACGCGGTGCGCGAGGGGGCGCCCGGCATCGTTAACGGGCTCGCCTACACCCCGGTCGGTGGCGAGGTCTTGCACATCGAGGCCGTCCGCTACGCGGGCAGCGGGAAGGCCAAACTAACCGGGCAGCTGGGCGACGTGATGAAGGAGTCGGTCTCGATCGCCTCGTCGCTGGTGCGCACCCGCGCCGGTGAGCTGGCGATTGATCCCGACGATTTCTCTAAGTACGACGTCCACGTCCACGTGCCGGCGGGAGCCATCCCCAAAGATGGGCCGTCGGCAGGCGTCGCGATGTTCACGGCGATGGCTTCGCTTTTCGCGGGGAAGAAAGTGCTCGCCAATGTCGCGATGACCGGGGAGGTCACCCTCCGGGGCCTGGTGCTCCCAATCGGCGGACTGAAGGAGAAACTCCTCGCCGCGCACCG
>CAZKYJ010000603.1:2669-3913 GCA_964556355.1 uncultured Verrucomicrobiales bacterium
TTCCGAAGCTAAACGAGAAAGACATCCCGGAGATCCCCCGCGAGATCCGCGATGCGCTTGAGATCATCCCGGTCGAAAATGTCGGGGAAGTGCTGGACTGGGCGCTGGAAAAATAGCGCCGCGGCAGCCAGCCTTCGTCCGGTTGGCGAGCCCAACACGCGATGCCTTCCGTAGGATAGGGCGCGGGTTGCGGCTCATCCGCCGGCGGGTTCCGCGTTGTAGATAACGGGCATCTGTCCCTTCCATTTTTCCCAGAGATGGCTGTCGCTGATGAGATCGGCCATGAAGTGCGCGACATTGATGCGGCTTGTCTTCCCGGCGTCGAAAATCGCACTCCTGATGGGCGACGGGTGAAGTTCATACCCGGTGGCCTCACCCTCGTCGATCAGTCCGTCGGGCCTTACCGCCACCCACTCGATGGCGCGATCGCCCCGACCGATTCGGCTACGGAGGAAGTCGGCCGCCGCCTCGTTGTCGGCATGGGGCGGCACGCACGCGCGAAGGAGGGCGAGCACGCACCTTTCGGCGAATGACACCCGCTCGTCGAGATCACGATTTCTGTTTCCGCTCGTGTTCATCAGCAGGAACTTGCGGGTTTCTTCTGGAGCGTTCGCCTTGATGGCCTCGCAAAGTCTCTCGGTCGCCTCGCGGACGAGCCGTCGCGGCCTCCCAAATACACCCTGTAGGGTGAGGTTGTGCCCCAGGCACGAGGCGACGGCACCGCACCCCCGGGCGTGCCGGGCAAGCTCCGCCTCGCCGAGCTCGAGGACGCTCGCGTAAGTACAATCGAAGTTCGGGTGGTCACGGACGGCCGGGGGCAGATTTCCGCCAGGGCGGACGATCGCCCTCACGGTGAATCCGCGATCGAGCAACCGCGTCGCGAGGAGCCGTCCGGTGGCCCCCGTTGCCCCTAACACTAATACCGTCTCACCCGGTGCGACCATCGCTTAGGGTTAGCGCATCGTGCGCGGGCGATCAACCGTGCGCCACCGCCACCGGCGCGAGCATTCCCGAGAGCCTGGTCCACCGGGAATCCCGGGCTCCCGGCCGGAGCGATGCGCCACTACGCGAGCCCGGCGTTTGCAGGCGTCCCGCTTTTCCCACGTCTAATCCTCGTCGACCGTGGGGTCGGCTTCGAAGAGGAAAGCGAGGTCGTCGCGGGTGAGGTTCTGGGTGAAGCTTTCTTGACCGAGGACGCCGGTGACGAGGCCGCGTTTCTGGTGCTGGAGGACGCGGATCTTCTC
>CAZKYJ010000604.1:0-728 GCA_964556355.1 uncultured Verrucomicrobiales bacterium
GATCGCACCTGGGGAGACCGTCTCGCTCGTGCACTGGATCGCGCAGAGGATGGTGGGGAGCCCCGATGGCGCCGACGAGAACTTCGAGCCGTTCTATCGGAAGAACCATCTCATGGCGGCAAATGTGCCCGACGATCTCGCGGCGACGGTCGCCAATTTCCCGGCCGGAGCCACTGACGATGAAGGGTTCTATGCCCCCTCCGCCGAGGCGCTCCTCGCGGTGCGCGAGCTGGAGCGTCTGCTCGATGTGACGCGGGCCAACGAGGAGACGCTCTGGGTATCGTCGGAGTCCCAGCTGACCGGCACCGCCACCGGAACGATCCTCGCCTTCACCCCGGCGACGACCGGCCACCCGGAACCGTTGGAAATCGCGGTCGATGATGTCGCCGCCCTCCAAGGTGGAGGAGGGCGCGGACGTCAGCATCGGCTCTACCTGCGCGACGGAACGGTTTTGACGGGCACCGCCCGCTGTGATGACCTACACCTCTCCGGGGCGCAAGGGTGGGGGATCGACGTCGTTGCCGACCGTCTGGAGGCTCTGTTTTTCCGTCTTAGCGATGCCGATGGCGTCCCGGCCCCCGGGGGCACGACCGCCATCTCGCTCCACTCCGGTGATGTGTTGATCGCGGCGATCCCCGACGCCGCGCGTCTGCCATTCCTCACCGCATGGGGGCCGGCCGACATCCCGCTCGCCCACATCCGGGCGCTCCACTACGTGACGCTGCCGA
>CAZKYJ010000604.1:738-3890 GCA_964556355.1 uncultured Verrucomicrobiales bacterium
CGCGCTACCGCGTCCAATTGCGCGACGGGGGGCATTTGACCGGCTTCCTCGGGGCCTCTTCCCTCGAGGTGCAAACCCAGCGTCTCGGGATGGTCCCGGTCGATACCACGGCGGTCGCGGGACTCTGGGCGGTCGGTAGCGACTTCCAGGATGCTCCGTCGGCGAGCGACGATGCCACCGACTTCTCCGCACTGGACCCGCAGCCCCCGGAAGATGTACCGCTCTGCCTCCTGGTCGGGGGCAACCTCCTGGTCGGCGAGATTGCCGACCCCGTGCTCCACGTCGTCTCCGGGAGCACGGTCACGGAGATCCCCCCCAGCGAGCTCTCGGATGTGCGGCGCGCTCCGAGCGACCTCGACGAGGTGCGTCCCGCATTCGAATTCGTGCTTTCCGGTGGCGACACGCTCGTCGGAATGCTCCAGGAAGAGAGCCTCGTAATCCGCAGCGCACTGGGGGACTTCCGCATTCCATCCCAACACTTCGTCGCCGCCCGCGCGGCACTCTTCCAATGAGACTGCCCATCGCCTTCTGCCTCGTCGCGGTCGCGGTCACCCCGCTCTCGCCCGCCCAGCAGCGCGGCTCGGAGAAGCTCGTGCCCGGGATTTTCCAACAGCTGAGCGACGACTTCGGCAACGAGTGGAACATCCAGCAAAATGGGGTGCTCGGGCGGACGACCAACTCGCTCATGAGCGGGGGGCTCGTCCTCCAGATCGCCAACAACCAGTTTTACAACTACCAGCCGTTCATGACCGAGGATGGTCTGGAGTTCGTCCTCGACAACAACCAGCAGAATATCGGGCTCGAGATCACCCGGCGCATCCGCCTGGTCGAGGACGACGGCCTCGTGCGCTACCTCGAGATTATCACCAACCCGACCGCCACCACCGCGACTTCCATCGTGGAACTCCGGTCGAACCTCGGCGCCCGCTTCACCGGATTCTACAGCGATCGGGGACGGAGGAATCCCGCCACCCTGGAAAAGCGCGAGGAGGGCATCGTCGTCCTTCCAAAAACCAAGGGTCAAAAAGCGCTCGCATTCGGGCTCGGCTCGGCCAAGGCGGGCCTGAAGCCGACCATTACCCACCAGAACGAGTACCAGCTCAACTTCCATTTTCCCATCACCCTCGCGCCCGGTGCGACCACCGTCCTCATGCACACCGTCGCACAGGTCGACGTGCCCGATGCCCTCGATGCCAAGACCCTCGGCAAGACCTTCCGTGACGCCGCGCTCGGGCGGCAGATGGATACCGTTCCCCCGGAGTTCCGGCGCAGCATCGCGAACTTCTCCGGCAACGGCGCCTTCGGCGAAGCCTCGCTCCTGGCCAGTTCGAGCTTGGAGAGCCTCGGGGTCGAACCATCCCGCACGGACGTGCTCGCCCTCGGCGACCGCACGCGGCTCGTCGGCCAGGCCTCCGCGGCCTCCGTGCGCGTCTCGACCCCCCACGGCGACACGGAGATCCCGTTCGAGAAGGTGTCCGCGCTGACCGGTGGCGGCGGCCGGGGCCGGGTTTTCCTGCGTGACGGCCAGGTTCTTTCCGGGGAGATCGAGGCGCAGGGCTTGCGGTTCACCATGCCCAGTGGTGCCAATCTCGAACTCGCTTCGGGGAGCCTCGACCGGTTGGTGCGGCGCACGGCCCCGGGCGACGGTGATTGGGGCGACGGAGTTATCGCATTGTTAGAAACCTACCAGGGCGACCGCATCGCCCTCCGCGAGGGCGGTCGCTCCCCCCAGTTCCACTGCGTGACGCCGTGGGGGGCGGTGACCTTTCCTCTGGACGAGATCCTCTGGCTCTCGCCGCCCGAAGATGAACCCGTGGGGCACCATGTGGCCTTCCGCGACGGGAGCCGGTTTTTCGGGTTCCTCGGCGGCGGGGATACCACCGTCGAGACGGCGCTCTTCGGGACACGGACCTTCCCGTTCGGCGAGATCCGCTCGATATTGACCCGCTCCGCGATCGCCGCGGCTGCCGCGCAAGAAGATAACCCGCCAGACCTCGGTTCCGGCTGGAGCGGGGGAAGGCCGGGTGTCGTACTCACCGGGGGGCAGCGGCTCATCGGGCAGATCGCCGCCGATTCCATCGGGGCCATCACGTCAGCGGAACTCCTCGAGCTCCCCCCGGACACCATCCGGCGCCTGCACAACCTCGAGAGCGAAACCGGATCCGAGGGGGCGGCCAGTCCGGCGGGTCCGACGTTCGAGATCGATCTCTGGGGCGGGGGGCTGATCGCCTGCCAGCTCCGCGAGGCCGTCCTCCCCATCCGCGTCCGTTCGCAGATCTGGCGGGTGCCCGTCGGCGATGTCGTCGAGATCGTCGCACCGCTGCCCCAGATGTCCGACGCCTCGCGCCAGCGTATCGGCGAGCTCATCCGTCAGCTCGGGAGCGCGGACTGGGAGGCGCGGGATGCTGCCACCGAAGAATTGGCGACCTTTGGCTTCATGGCGAAGCCGCTGCTCAATGAGGCGATCCGCACCAACCCCGACCCGGAGGTCATCCGCCGCGCCGAGCGCCTCGTGGACGAGATCGATTGAGCGCTCCGGCTTGCTCTCCGTCCGGGTCCGTCCATCGTTTCCCGATCCTTGGCCACCTCTCCATGAGCATCCTAGCAGAAGCGAAACCCTTCTCCGCCGCCGCCGACCGCGTGGCGTCGCGGGTCGTGGTCGTCCGCTTTGTCCGCATCGCCCGGGCGTCCGCCATCCCCGTCCTCCTCGCTGTGCTCGCCGTTTGCCTGTTGCTGCGCCGTGCTGCCGACCTGCCTTTCGCCGCCGGTCGCGCGGACCTCTTCGTCGGGGCGGGTGCCCTCATCGCCGTCTGGCTGATCGTCTGCGGGCTCATCGCCGGGCTCCGCCGCCCGGGGCGTTTCGCCGCCCTCGCCCACTGGGACGATCGCGCCGGGCGCCGGGGAGCTTTCTCCTCGGCGTTCGCCTTCGAGGAAAAACCGCCCACGTCTCTCGATCTCGGCGAGCGGCTGCACCTCGAACGCAGCCGCGGGTGCTTGCCCGATGCGCTGCCGCAGCTCCGACGGGATCTCCCGCTCCGGGCCGGATTCGTTCCGGGCCTCGGCGCCTTGGCATTGTTCGCCGTTCTCATCGCCGCGATATCGCTTCATCCCGTCCGTCCCGGCGCCACCGCGCTCACCGGCGACATGGTGGC
>CAZKYJ010000605.1:0-3875 GCA_964556355.1 uncultured Verrucomicrobiales bacterium
GCTCGAGGCTGGTGGAGCAGACCACGGCGCGGAGGTCGCCGTCCTTGAGGCGGTCTTCGACCTCGAGTCGCAGGTCGCGGTCGAGCGAGCTGTGATGGGTCTCGATGACGTGGGCGAGCTCGGGGAGGGCGGCCTTGAGCCGGTGGGAGATGTTCTCGGCGCCCGACCGTGTGTTGGTGAAGATGATGGTGGTGCCACTGCGGGAGACGGTAGCCGCGATGTCTTTGATGATCCGCGCTCCGGTGTAACCGGCGGGCGGGTAGGGGTTCCTGCGCAGGGGGGAGAGCACCTCGACGACGCTGCCGCGCCCGGCGGCCCCCTCCGCGATGTGGCACGGGCGGCCGCCGGCGAGGTAGTCGGCGACGGCGGGGAGGGGGGAGACGGTCGCCGAGAGGCCGATCCGGCAGAGCGGGGCCGTTTTGTCCAGGGCCTCGATCCGCTCGAGCGACACCATGAGGTGGACGCCACGCTTGTTCTCCGCGAGGGCGTGGAGCTCGTCGATGACGACGAAGCGGCAGGTGGCGAAGGCGTCGCGGTAGGCGTCTTGCGCCAGGACGATGGCGAGGCTTTCGGGGGTCGTGAGAAAGATGTGGGGCGGGCGGCGCTTGAACTTGGCGCGCTCGGCGGCCGGGGTGTCTCCGGTGCGCATGGCAATGCGGATCTCGTCCTCCAGCCCCATCTCGCGCAAGGGCTCGGTGAGGTTCTTCTGGATGTCGTAGGTGAGGGCGCGGAGCGGGGAGACGTAGATGGCGCGGACGGCGCTGGTGAGCGCGCCGGCCTCGTGTTCCCGGACGAGGTGGTCGATGATGCCGAGGAAGCCGGCCAAGGTCTTCCCGCTGCCGGTGGGGGCGCTGAGCAGGACGCTCTCGCCGCGCAGGATGTGCGGGACCGTCTTCTCCTGGCCGTCGGTAAAACCGCCGAAGCGTCCGCGGAACCAGTCGAGCACGCGCGGGTGGAGGGCGTCGGCGAGCCGGGGCATGGGGGGCGCAGCCATGGGGAAAGCGGGTGGCTACTCGTCCGCGACCGGCATCCAGTTCGGCGCGATGAGCTCGTCGATGCGGACGCAATCAGTCGCTTCCGAGCCGGCGGGGAACGAGAGTCGGATGGTGACAGCGATGGCTTCGGTGGAGGTTGCGAGGAGGGTGAACAGGGCGCGCCCCACCTCCGAGTCGCGCTCGGCAAAGCCGTAAAACGTCGGGGGTTCGTCGCGGTGGGCGAGCACCACGGAAACGTAGCGGGCCGGGTCTTGGTACTCGAAGTTGTAGTAGTCCGAAGGCGCGGCAAAAAGTCGGAAGAGGGTGGGGGTCGTCGGGCGTTTGTCGAACAGCTCCGCAAGCGGCATCTCGCCGTAGGCCACGTAGCTTTCCCAATCGACGCGGAAGACCCCGTCGTCGTTCTCCAGGAGCGCGATGGCGCCTTCGGAAGCGTCTTCGCGCTCGAAGCCGAGGGCGACGACGGGGAGGCCGCTGACGTTGATCACCGCGCTGGAGGCGATCGCTTTGGGGGGGGGCTTTGGGGGGGAGGGGGCGGGCGTAGTATTCGCGCATGAGCGGCTCGACCCGGCCGGGCGACCTTACGAACGGCAGGCGCGCTTCGACGGTGGTGGCGGTGAGGAAACGGGTGGCAATTTCCTGGATCCCGCGGAGGCGTTGGTCGTCGAGGGTGGTCGTGCGCGTCGCGGCGGTCGAGTCCCCGGCGGGGGAGGGATCCTCATCGTAGAGCGCCGGCCAGCTGGTGAGCGACGCGTCGGCCGCGTCACCGTCCGACACGACGGACCAGATGATTGCCGCCAGGCCGGCCAGACCGGCGGCGGAGCCCAGCACCACGAGGACGCTCGCCCACCGTTTCTGGCGGGAGAGCACCTCCTCCTCATAGGTGCGGACGGGTTCCGAGGGCGGCTCCGGGGCAGGCGGATTCATGCCGGTTGAGGGGACGGAAACAGCGCCCGGAAGCGGGCCGCCTTGTCCGCCCGGCGCGCCGCCCTCGCCGAGATGACCTCGCGGTAAAACGCTTCGAGTTTGGCGCTCTGGGCGTGACGTTCGAACTGGCCCGTGACCGCCTGGCGGCCGTTGGCGGCCAGCTTTTGGTAGAGCGAAGGGTTCTCCATGAGTTCCAGCGCGCAACGCGCCAGATCGTCGGCGTCGCGCTCTTCCACCAAGAGCCCGCTCCTACCGTGTTCGATCGCCTCCGGGATCCCGCCGTGGCGGGTGGCGATGACGGGGAGGCCGCTGGCCATCGCCTCGAGCATGGAATTGGGGACGCCCTCGCGGTTGCCGTCGGCTCCCGTCTGGCTCGGGTGGAGGAAAATGTGGGAATGGTAGATGAGCGTGCGCAGGGCCTCCTGGCCGAGGAAGCCCTTGAACTCCACGCGGTCCTCCAGCCCGAGTTCCGCCGCCCGCGCCTCGAGGCTCTCGCGCAGTGGCCCTTCCCCCGCGATGACGAGCCGCGCCGCGCGGTGGGTGGCCGCCACTTTGGCGAAAGCATCCAGCGAGACGGCGAGACCTTTTTTCTCGATGAGCCGGCACGATTGCACGAACTGCCACGCCCCGTCGGCCGGCGGGACCGTCCGGTCCCATAGCGGCCACCAGTCCAGCGGGATGCCGGTGCGGTGGAGGCGGAGCTTGTCGCGGGGGCAGCCGATATCGCGGAGGTCCGCCAGCAGCGCCTCCGACCGCGCCAGGACGAGGTCAGCCCGTTCGAGCACCTCCACGAGCGCGGCGCGGTGGTGCGGTTTCTCCGCGTCCACGCCGGCGTCCGCCCCGTGGAACGACACGACCACCGGGCGGGGGCAGGCGCGGATGAAGGGGAGCAGCTGCACGGCCACGTGGCCGAAATAGATGTGCACGATCTTGGCGTCGAACTTCAGCACCTCATAGATCATCTGCTTGGCCTCCGAGAGGTAGATCTGCACCGGGCGCTTGCGCAGCTTCCGCTGGTAGAAACGCCGCACCTCCCGCGTCTTCGGGCGCTCGAGGATGGCCACGCGTTTCTTGTCGAAGGGGAACGCCTCGGCGTTCTCGCGTTTGCGTGCCAGCACGACGGGTCGAAACGCCTCCACCCCCGTCACCTGCCGGTAGACGTGCTGCATGTCGGCCTTCAGGAAATCCAGGCAGACGTTGGCCACTACCGGTCGGTTTTTGTCTGCTTCTGCGTTGGCCATGGGTGCGCATCCAGTATCCGCAAAAGCGGTTGCCAGCAAGCCGTTGACCGCCCGGCCCGCACCGTCCACACTGCAGCTATCGATACCACCATCTCCACCACCGACCAGGCGCGCACGGTCATCTCGCTCGAGATCCGCGAACTCGAACGCCTCCGCGACCGGCTCGACGACTCGTTCGCCGCGGCCATCGAGCTCCTCCGCGCCGCCCTCGACGACCGCGGCAAGATCGTCGTCGTCGGCGTCGGAAAATCCGGCAATATCGGGCACAAGATCGCCTCCACCCTGAACTCGACCGGTGCCACCGCCGTCGTCCTCCATTCCCAGAACGCCCTCCACGGCGACCTCGGCCTGCTCAACGACGGCGACGCCGTCATCATCCTCTCCTACGGGGGCGAGACCGCCGAGGTGCTCAACCTCGTGCCCCACCTGCGCCGTGCCGCCCGTGGCATCATCACCATGACCGGCGCGCCGGAATCCACGCTCGGGCAGAACAGCGACATCGTCCTCGACACCCACGTCGAGCGCGAGGCCTGCCCGCTCAATCTCGCGCCGACCTCCAGCTCCACGGCCATGCTCGTCCTCGGTGACGCCCTCGCCATGGTCCTGTTGGAGGCGCGGGGCTTCGGTGCCGACGACTTCGCCGTGCTCCACCCGGGCGGCTCGATCGGACGTGCCCTGCTGACGAAAGTCTCCCACATCATGCGCACGGACAGAC
>CAZKYJ010000606.1:0-3866 GCA_964556355.1 uncultured Verrucomicrobiales bacterium
CAATTGCCCGGTCGGGATCGTTTTCGATCTTGCCCGGGATGTCAAGCTCCACACGAGATCGGCCGCGCAGACCGATGAACGGGCCGTCGCCGGGAAAACCCACGGTCTGATCGGGTTGGGGGAGCAGGTCACTTGGGAGGCGACCCACTTCTGGCGGCGCCAGCGCCTGACCACCGAGGTCACCGAATTCGACCGGCCCCGCCACTTCAGGGACTCGATGGTCGAAGGGGCCTTCGCCCGATTCGATCATGACCACGATTTCGCCTTCGAGGATGGGAGGACGGTGATGGTCGACCGGTTCGACTATACGTCGCCGATGGGAATCTTGGGAAGGCTGGCGGATTCGCTTTTCCTTGAGCGCTACATGAAGAGATTTCTGGTCGGGAGGAACGCGCTGATCCGATCGGTGGCCGAGTCCGACGAGGGAGGCCGATGGTCGATGGGGGGCGAAGGGCTGTGAGCCGGATGGTCGAGGATCTCCTGCAGGTACGGACGATCGGGGTCAATTTCTATGTCTTGCGGGATGCGGAGGGGCTCTATCTCATCGACGGCGGGTTTTTGCACGGGCGGCGGGCGCTGACGATCGCGTTGGAGAGGCGGGGCTGGGGCACGATGCCTCTTGTTGGGATCATCGTCACCCACGGGCACCTGGATCACATTCTGAACGTCCGACGCCTCGCGGAGGAATCGGGCGCGTGGGTGGCGGCGCCGCGGCTGGATGCGGAGTTTTATGCGGGGCGCGCCGAGTACCGGGGCGCGTCGAGGGTGACCGGGGCACTCGAGGCGGTGGCGCGGCCGCTCTGCCGCTTCCGGGGTTTCGTCCCGGATCGGGTGCTGGACGACGGCGACATTCTCGACGTCTGGCGGGGGCTGAGGGTCGTGCATTTGCCCGGGCATACTCCAGGGCACTCCGGATTCTACTGCGAGGCGCTGCGGCTCTTGTTCTCCGCAGACCTCTTCGCGAGCTTCGCGGGGTGGGCGCATTTTCCACCGGCGATTTTCAATGCGGACTCCGGCCAGGCCGGGCGGAGTGCGGAGAGGGCGCTGGGGCTCCGGCTCGACGGCGTGTTACCAAACCACGCGGACGGCGCGGCGCCGGGCGTGCACCTCCAGCGGCTCCGGTGCTTGGTCGGGGAACGCTAGGAGGAGGCGGCCTGGCGCACGAGGGTGCGGATCACCATCTCGTAGCCGTTCTCCTCGTCCGGGGGATAGTGGTGGCGCGTGGTCTCGACCCATTGCGAGTCGACCAGAACTGGGAATTTGGCATCGCCGTCGATGGCGGCAGCGATCTCGGTGAGGACGAGCTCGTGGGCGTAGGGCAGGGCGGCCTGGTAGACGCTGGCTCCGCCACAGACGACGAGCTGGTTCTTGTGCACCATGGCCGCGGCATCGATGGCGGCGGGAACGTCGTGGACGATTGCGGTGGCCTGCGGGTTCCGATAGGCGTGATCCCGTGTCAGCACGATGGGGCGGTGGCCCTCTTGAAACCAGCCGAGCATCTCCTCGAACGTTCGCCGACCGAGGAGGAGCGCCTGTCCGATCGTGTGCTGGCGGAAGTGCTCGCGATCGCGGGGGAGGTCCCAAGGGATCCCGCGGCCGGTGCCGATGGTACGGTTGGCCGCAAGGGCGGCGATCATCGTAACCTTCATTTGTCGGCCTCGAGGAAGCGCTGGGTGGATACGAGGTCGAAGGCGCGCTGGAGAACGCGGTCGACGGTGGGCGGCACCGCCCACGGGTCGGGCTGGCCGGCGTTGCGAAGCACGTGGTAGGGGAGTTCGGGATTGGTGCCGGCGACGAGGGCGGCCTCGTTGAGTCGCGGCCGCTGTTTCTCGAAGACATAGGCGGCCACCGGGGTCTCGGCGTCGGCGAAAAACTGCTCCCGCTGCCCCGGGGCTCCCGAGACGAGGAAATCGGGTGAGATGCCGTTGCGGTAGAGCGAAGTGTCGTCGGGCAGGACGACGGCAGCGACGGCGACGCGGAGCTGGAGGCCTTCGCCGATGGCGATGTCGTCGTAGAGGATCGCTTTGCCGGGCGTCGGCTCCCCGACGACGAATGCACCGGTGCGGCTCCGCACGGCGGCGGCGACGGCGTCGGCGGCAGCTCCGGAGCGGGCGTCGATGAGGAGGATGAGCTCGCCGTCCCAGGCGGGTGCGCTCCGGGATAGAAACGTGCGGGGGCGGTCGTCGCCGGGGCGGACGAGCTTGAAGATCGCCTCGCCCTCGGGGAGGAATCGGTCGGCGATGGCGGCGGCGGCCTCGAAGTTCCGGCTGCCGGCCCCGGCGCGCAGGTCGAGGATGAGGGTGCGTGCGCCCGCGTCGGCGAACCCGGCGAGAACGCTGTCGACCGTTTCCACCTCGGCGGCATCGTAGCTGCTCGGACGGAGATAGGCGACATCCTCGGCGAGTAGCTCCCCCCGGAAGACCGTCGGGATGACGGGGGCGTCGTCGGCGTCGCTGACGAGGGTGGCGCCGAAATCGAGCCGCTCGAGCACCCCTTGGAGAGCCGCACGGTTGAGCTCGATGGGGGTCAGCTGCTCGCGCTGGATGTAGCGCTCGCGCAGGACGCGGAACGCCTCTTGCAGCCCGGCCATGCCGATCGAGTCCAAGGGGTCGGTGTCCGGTGGACCGGCGGCGGCCATCGGGGCGGAGGGCAGGGCGATGAGCGCGGCGGCCGCGAGAGCGCGGGTCGTAGTGGTGGTCACGTCAGGAAGTGGCGGAGTGGTTGAGGGCGTCGACGGGGGCGCTGGTGGCGGCCGGGGTCCAGCGAAGGTATTCCGTGATCGCGCGGGTCACAAAGCGTTTCCCCGCGGCGACGGCGGCGACGAGGTCGAGCCCGTGGGCGAGTCCGGAGGCGATCGCGGCGGAGTAGGTGCAGCCGGTGCCGTGGGTCGAGACGTCGGGGACGAACGGGGCGGAGAACGTTTCCGTGTGCCCGCCGTGGGCAAGGATGTCGGTGGCCTCGGCGGTTCCGAGGTGGCCTCCTTTGACGAGGACGGCACAGCCCAGGCGCTCGGCCAGGGCGCGCGCGGCGGGGACCAGGTCACCGGAGGAGCGGATCGGCTCGCCGAGAAGATGGGCGGCCTCGTCGAGGTTGGGTGTGAGGAGGCGGGCGAGCGGGATCAGGTCGGTGTGGTAGAGCTCGATGGCATCTTCCTTGAGCAGCGGGTCGCCGCTGCTCGCGATCATGACGGGATCGATGACCAGGGGGATCGCGCCGGTGGCCCCGGCCAGTTCGGCGCAGGCGGCGGCGATCTGGGGGCGATCGAAGAGCATCCCGGTCTTGATCGCCCCGACGGGGAAAGTGTCGAGGAGAAGGCGGATCTGCACGCCCACTGTGGCGGCGTCGACCGGGGCGATGCGGGCGACCGTGCCGGGGACTTCGGCGACGACGCAGGTGAGGGCGGTGAGCCCGTAGGTGCCGAGCACGGAGAAGGTTTTCAGATCGGCCTGGATGCCTGCTCCGGACGAGCAGTCGGAACCTGCGATGGTCAGCGCGACGGGCGGGGAAGGAGCCATGGGGCGCAGGGTAGATCCGCCGCGAAAGGGGCGCAAATGCCGGAGATTTTTCGCTTGGGCGTGCGGCCGGATCTAAGGTAAGATCGGCGCGTGAAAACCAGATTCTCTCCCTCTTGCCACCTCCCGTTGATCGGATGCCTCGTCGCGATACGCGGCGATTACTCGGGGCTGGAGCCGCTCCTGAGCAAAGGCCCGCGCCGCGTCCGCCACCATCCGCTCGTCCTCGTCGAGCGAGGCATCGAGCAGGAGCGGATCCTCCCAGGAAAACGCGGCGAGGTCGGGGCCCTTGCCGGGCTTGAAGCGGGGCTGTTCGTTCATGGCTCTGTCCTCCGCGGGCGGTTTCACCCAGCC
>CAZKYJ010000607.1:0-3861 GCA_964556355.1 uncultured Verrucomicrobiales bacterium
GGGGTGGAGATCCCGACGGAGCCGGACCTCCCCCTGCTTCCGCCCCCCGGCCCCACTCCCGTAGAACCGCCGCTCCCCGAGGCATCGCCGCTCCCGGAGGAAGCGCTTCCCACCGACACCGCCCAAGCTGGCCCGATCCCGGCTCCTGTGCCCCAGTAACCCGCCTTCAGATACCATGCGCCCGTTCATCACCCTCCCCGCCGTCGCCCTCGCCCTCATCGCAGGCGCCACGGCACTCCACGCCGAAGCCTTCAACCCGAAGCGCTACCCCCTCGACCGCTACAGCAAGATCTGGGAGAAATCGCCATTCGAATTCGAGATCATGGCCGAGGAAACCATCGAGAAGAAAGAGGATCCTTTCGAGAACCTCCGGCTGGCCGGATACACCGCCCAGGGGGACGTCTTTTCGATTCTCCTCTACGATGTCGAAAACCCCACCGACCCCCGCATCCGCTTGAAGAGCGGAGACGAGACCGAGGAGGGGATCCAGCTCGTCGAGGTCGAGCGTGGCAAGACGTTCCGCGAGACCAAGATCCATCTGAAAAAGGGCGATTACGTCGGGACGGTCGGCTACGATGATCAGCGTACCACCGGCGCCGCCACCGGTGCCGTGGGGATGGCATCCCAGGCTCCGGCCGCCCCGCCCCAGCGCCCCGATCCTCGCGCCCAGCAACCGGCTCAGCAGGCGCCGCCGCCCACCCCGGAGCAGCAGGCCGAAGCCCAGCAGAATCGCAACGAGGTCATCCAGCGCCTCCTCGAGCGGGCCAAGCAAACCCAGGCCGCCGGTGGCGGCAATGCCGCCCCCGCCACCCCGGCGGCCGGAGGCAGGAGGCCCCGCGTCATCCTTCCCCCCTCCAACTAGGCGGAACCATCCTGTAATTTCTGAAGATTCTCTCAAAATAATGAACTTTCTCCGTCTCTTTCCCATCGCTCTTCTCGTGGCCCTGCCGGCGCGGGCTCAGGACGACACCATCGTCCTTCCCCAAGCGGTCCTCCCCTTCGCCCAGCTCAACCAACCGCCCGTCGAGCCGAACCAGCCGGGGCTTGAACCCCGTGACCAGGTCATCGAGCTGCCCAATGCCGAGCTCGTCGATGTCATCGCGAAGTGGCAGGAGTTGACCGGCGACAACCTCATCGTGTCCACGGCCGCCCAAGGCACCTTCAATATTCTCAGCAACCCCGAGTCTCCCATGACGGCGACCGAGGCGATCGACTTCCTCCAGAGCAACCTCCTCCTCAATGGCCTCGCCATTATCCCCTACAAGCCCGGCATCTCGAAGCTCATCAGCTGGAGCGCCAACCAGCCGGTGCAGGAGGGGATCGAAACCTACACGTCCCTCGAAGGGTTTCCCGAAGACGAGCGCATCGTGAACTACATCATGAAGCTCGAAAACATCACGCCCGAGGAAGCCATCGCGAGCTTCACTTCGGCCGTGCCGAACCACTCGTTCGGGGGGCTCACCCCCGTCGAAAATGCCCGGATTCTGATCATCCGGGACACCTCCACCGTGGTGCGCGCCCTCGTCGAGTTCCAAAAGTCCATCGATGTCCCCTCCGCCAACGTCACGGACAAAATGATCGTCCTCGAGCGCGCCGACGCCGAAGAGGTCGCGGGGATCATCAACGAGATTCTCAGCGCCCAATCGTCCCAGCGCTCCAACTCGGGCGGCGCCCGCCGGATCTCCGCGGGCAACGCCGCCGCCCAGCTCGCCAATGCGGCCGCGAGTGGTGGCGATGCCAGCCCCGCCGGGCTGCCCGACGAGAGCGATGTGATCGTCTCCGCCATCCCGCGCCTGAACAGCATCCTCGTGATCGCCAGCCCCAACAGCGTCGCCTACATCGAGCGGCTCGTTCAGAAACTCGATTCACCGGCGGAGTTCAAGAACCTCCTCCAACGCCAGCTCCGTTTCATTCCCGTGAGCGACTTTCTCCCCGTCGCCGGTGACGCGCTGAATCGCGGCGGCGTGGAAGAAGTGACCCAGGGGCAGGCCACGGGAGGCACGGGAGGAGCTGGGGGAACCCGATCTCTCGCCACGACCACTCGCGGGAACCAAGGGCTCGGGGCTTCCGGCACCAGCAGCAGCGGCCTCGGCGGTTTCGGGGGGAGTACCGGAACCGGGGTCGGCGGCCGCACCAGCACCGCAGGTGGGTCGTCTTTCCAAGGTACCGGCGAGTCGTTCCAGCCTCCGGTGTCGCTCATCGTCGGCAAGACCCTGCTCATCGCAGACCCGCAATCGAACACCCTGATCGTCTCCGGGCCTCCCGAGAACCTCCAGACCATCGATGAGCTCATCGACGTCATCGACAAGCGCCCCCGCCAGGTCTACATCTCGGCGATCGTCGCCCAGGTCACCCTGGGCGACGACATCCAGTACGGTGTCGACGTTCTCCGGAAGGTCGAGTCGTTCGACGTCAATGGCACCCCGGTGGATGCCGCGGGGATCTTCAACACCATCACCAACGGCACCGGGATCATCGATCCGACCCTGCTCGATCAAATCCAGGGCTTTTCCGACGCCGGACTTCTCGGTGCCGGCGGCCTGAACACCTACGCCGCCGTCGGGGAGTTCTTCAACGCCTACGTCCGCGCCCTCGAGAACACCAACAATTTCAAGGTTCTCGCCCGCCCGACCGTCTACACCGCGAACAACAGCCCCGCGCGCCTATCATCCGGCCAGCGGGTGCCCGTCCCCACCTCCCAGCAATCCACCGTCGTCGCCGGGGGCACGCAGTCCCTCAACTCGAACATCGAGTACCAGGAGGTCGTCCTGGAGCTGAACGTCAAGCCCCTGATCAACTCTTCGGATGAAGTCACGCTGGAGATCTCCCAGGTCAACGACAATATCACCGGGTTCACCGTCATCAACAACGACCAGATCCCCAACATCAGCACCCAGCAGCTCGAAACCTTCGTCAACGTCCCCAACGGGGCGGTCGTGGTCATCGGCGGCCTCATCCAGGAATCCCAGACGAAGACGACCTCCGGCCTCCCCATCGTCGCCAAGATCCCCATTCTCAAACACCTCTTCGGCAGCAACACCAATCAGAAAACCCGCTCCGAACTCCTCATCTTCATCCAGCCGCAGATCATCGAAACCACCGCCGATCTCGTCGATGCCAACCTCGATCTCGACCGCCGCACGATCGTCGGCGACGAGGCACAGGCCTTCGCCCAACCCCCGATCAAAATCGACCAAGATCTCCGGGTTCCCACCTGGCAGCCCGGTGCCGATTCTCCGGTCTACCGCACCTTCGAAGAAGTGGAAGCAGAACGCCGCGCCGCCGGCTTCGAGCGCAAGCTCGCCCCGTGAGCCCGGCGAAGAATTTCCAACCTTTTTCACCCTATTGTGCAACCGCCGGTAACGATTTGCGTCTTATAGGGGTAGCAGAGAACAAAGACAATCCATGATTGGCGTGGAATCTGCGTCGATCTTGTCCGACGCCAGATCCTGGAGTCGGAACCGCCTTAAAATTGTTAGAAAAACTAAAATATAGCGGCAGCTAGTCTGCCACAACGCTCACAAAACCAAGTAATTGTGTAGAACAACCTCCCAGTACCAACTCAAACAAAAAAAACGCAGATGGAATCGAAAAGACCTTGCCGTGCTCTTACCCTTGCCCTAGAATCAATCCAAACCCTGAATCCCACCCATCTTATTAGCATGAAAACAACCTCCAAAATCCTACTCGCCGCAGTCGCGACCCCGCTCGCGCTCGGGTCTGCCTTCGCCCAGAACACCGCTACGACTGATCCGGTGGGATACCGGACGGAAACCGTGGGACAGGGCTTCAACCTCCTCGGCGTCAACCTGGAAAACCCCATCGCCGCTGCCGGTGCTCTTGAGTCCGCCACCACCACCT
>CAZKYJ010000608.1:0-213 GCA_964556355.1 uncultured Verrucomicrobiales bacterium
GTGCCCTCGAATCGCACCGTCGTCTTCGGCTGAGCAACCCTGCCCGGAGCCGGCCGGGGAGATCGGCTGGCATTCCCCGCAATCCCGTCTACTATCGCCCCATGGCCGAACGATTCCAGACTCTGCCCGGTTTCCGCGACTTCTTTCCCGAGGATTGCGCGGCGCGGAACCATATCTTCGAGGTGTGGCGGCGGGTGGCGCGGCGCTACGGGT
>CAZKYJ010000608.1:223-3861 GCA_964556355.1 uncultured Verrucomicrobiales bacterium
GGAGCACGAGGGCCCCGTGCTCGAGCCGACCGATCTCTACCGCCGCAAGAGCGGGGAGGAGATCGTGAACCAGCTCTTCTGCTTCGAGGACAAGGGGGAGCGCGACGTCGCGATGCGGCCGGAACTCACCCCCACCCTCGCCCGCATGGCGGCGGCGCGGCAGCGGGACTACCGCAAGCCGCTCCGGTGGTTCTCGATCGGGCAGTTCTTCCGCTACGAGAAACACCAGAAGGGGAGGGGACGCGAGTTCTACCAGTTCAACTGCGACATCCTCGGCGAGACCTCGGTCGCCGCCGACGCGGAACTCATCGCCCTCGCCATCGATCTGATGCGCGGGCTCGGTTTCACCGAGGCCGACTTCGAGGTCCGCGTCGGCAGCCGTGAGGGCTGGTCGAGCTACCTCGCCGGACTGGGCAAAAGCGAACACGAAACGAGCTTCCTCCAAGCCATCGACAAACTCGGGCGCGAGTCCGACGAGGCCACCGAGAAGAAGCTGGCACCGGTCGGCATCTCGCTGGCGCAAGTGCGCGAGATCATCGCTTCGGAGAGCAGCCACAGCGAGTCTAGCCGTGCCCTCTTCGGGGACCTCGAGGCGCGCGGCCTCGGCGGCTTCCTCCGGCTGGACTTGGGGACCGTCCGCGGCCTTGCCTACTACACGGGCGTCGTTTTCGAAGTGTTCGCCAAGAACCCGAAGTTCCGTGCGGTGGCGGGCGGCGGGCGCTACGACTCGCTCTGCGCCCTGGTGGCCGGCGGCAAAAAGGGAGACCTCCCCGCGTGCGGCTTCGCCATGGGCGACGTCGTTATCGCCGACCTGATCAAAGCGACCCCGAATGCCAACCGGCAGCTGACCGAGTACCTTTCGGAGGCCTTCGTTTTCGATGCCTACGTCGTGGTGGCCGACGAGGCCAAGCGGCCGGATGCCCTCGCCCTGGTACAGAAGCTTCGGACGGCGGGCTACCGGATCGATTTTGCGCTCACCCCCACGAAGTATCCCAAGCAGCTGCAGATGGCCGAGCATCTGCAAGCGAGATACGCCGTGGTCGTCGGAGACGAGTATCCGGACGTGATCGTCAAAACCATGGCCGACCGCGGCCAGACGAGGCTGCCCGAGTCGCAGTTGGTCGCGGCGCTCGGCGAGGAGCCCGACACCTTCAAACTCGCATGAGCGCCGGGTAACTCGCCTAGCGCGCCTCGCCCGCCAGCGCGGTGCCCCTCCGCCGCAGCCCAAAGAATTCCGTCCCAATTTCATTACAATGTATCGCACCCACACCAATAACCAGCTCCGCTCCTCTGACATCGGCTCCACCACCACGCTCGTCGGTTGGGTCAATTCGACGCGCGACCATGGCGGCGTCATCTTCATCGATCTCCGCGACCGCGAAGGGCTCACCCAAGTGGTCTTCCGCCCCGAGGAGAGCGGCGAGGCATCGAAGCTGTCGCACTCCCTCCGCGACGAGGACGTCATCCAGGTGACGGGTCGAGTCGCCGAGCGCCTCGAGGGAACGATCAACGAAAAGCTGGCGACGGGCGAGATCGAAATTGTGGCCAGCGAGCTGAGGATTCTTTCGAAAGCCGAGGTGCTGCCGTTCCAGCTGGACAAGGAACTGTCCAACGAAGACCTCCGGATGAAGCACCGCTACCTCGACCTGCGGCGCCCGCGCATGGCGCGCAACTTGAAGATCCGGCACCGGGCGACCAAGGCCACGCGCGACTACCTCGACGGCCAGGGCTTCCTGGAGATCGAGACCCCGATCCTCTCCAAAAGCACCCCCGAGGGCGCCCGCGACTTCCTCGTCCCTTCCCGGCTCAGCCCCGGCAAGTTCTACGCGCTCCCCCAGGCACCGCAGCAGTACAAACAGCTCCTCATGGTGGCCGGCGTCGAAAAGTATTTCCAGATCGCGCGCTGTTTTCGCGACGAGGACCTCCGCGCCGACCGGCAGCCCGAATTCACCCAGATCGACATCGAGCAATCCTTCACCGACCGCGAGCAGATCTACGCGCTCACCGAAGGGATGCTGGCCTCGATCTTCAAGGCGGCCATCGGGATTGACATCCCCACGCCGTTCCCGCGAATGACCTATCGCGAGGCCATGGACCGCTTCGGATCGGACAAGCCGGACACCCGGATCGGGCGGGAGATCGTCGATCTCTCGGACGCTTTCGCCGCCTCGAGTTTCAAGGTTTTCGCGGGGACGATCGCCAAGGGCGGCGTGGTGCGCGCGATCAATGCGCAAGGCTTCGCCTGTGTGACCACCGGGCAGATCAAGCGCCTCGAGGAACTGGCTCGCGAAGCCGGAGCCGGCGGCCTCGCCTACATCAAAGTCGAAGGTGGCGAGTGGAAATCCCCCATTGTGAAGTTCTTCAACGACGCGGAGCGCGCCGCCCTCACCGAGCGCCTGGCCATCGGGGAGGGAGACCTGATCCTCTTCGGTTGCGACACGCTGGACACCGTGTGCGACGTTCTCGGCCGCCTCCGCCTGGAAACCGCTGCGATGCAGAACCTGCTCGAAGGAAACGCCGACCTCAATTTCCTCTGGGTCACCGATTTCCCCCTGCTCGGCTACAGCGAGGAGGACCAGAAGTGGAACGCGGTACACCACCCGTTCACCCGTCCCCACGCCGATGACATCGCCATCCTCGAAGCCGGTGACTACGCCGCCGTCCGCGCCGAGGCCTACGACGTGGTGCTCAACGGATTCGAGCTGGGTGGCGGTTCGATCCGGATCCACGAGGCCGCGCTTCAGCAGAAGATGTTCACCGTCCTCGGGATCAGCGACGAGGAGCAGCACGAGATGTTCGAGCACCTCTTGACCGCCTTCAGCTTCGGGGCACCGCCCCACGGGGGGATCGCCCTCGGGCTCGACCGCATCGCCATGCTCTTGGCCGGCGAGGATTCCATCCGCGAGGTTATCGCTTTCCCGAAGAACAACAAGGGGCTCGATCTGATGAGTCACTCGCCGGCGGAAGTCGACTTCAAGCAACTCCGCGAGCTCTACGTGAAGAGCACGGCCGGCGACAAAAAATAGAGCGGCTTGACCACCTGCCGCTCTGCTCCTTGCTGACGCGTGGCAATCACCCCAACCGCCATCGACGTGGCAAAACAGTTCGGCCCACCGGTGGTGGTGGCGGCGATCTCCTTTTACTGCGCGTGGTTTCGCACGCGCAAGAAGCTTCTTTTCTCCGACGCCCACGGCAGCCGGTGGGACGTCGCCGGCCTGGCGCTCGCCTGCCTAGTGGGTTGCGCAACCGTCATTGGCTGGCGCGATCTCCTCCCCCCGGCCGGGCTCGGCTGGTTGCCCCTGGGGCTCGGTGCGATCCTGCTCTACCTCGTGGTCGCCGCCGCCTTCCGGTTCCGCGAGGCGACCGATAGCGTGGTGATTTGCCTGGCCGCGTTGGTCACCCTGGTGATGACGTTGCGGGGCGTCGAGTGGTTCGTCTGGCCGGAGACCGCTCCCCTCGTCCGGGTGCAGGCCATCACCACCATCGTCGTCGTGACGTTTGTCGTCGCCACCTGCCAGTCGTTTCTGACGTGGCGGCTGGAAGCCTTCGACTTTTTTCTTATCAACACATTCCAGGCGATCCCGGCGGTATGGTTCTGTGCGCTCTCGCTGCAATCCGGCATGGGAGCGCAAACGATC
>CAZKYJ010000609.1:0-3858 GCA_964556355.1 uncultured Verrucomicrobiales bacterium
TCCATCGCGACGGACGTCGTCCCCGCCTTCTCTTCCCGCTTCCAGACCCAATTCTTCTTCTTCGAGAACGCCCTTGCCTACGACCGTTACCAGATCAACTTCCCCACCGCTGCGGGTCCCGGGCAGAACAGTATCCAGGTCGCCGAAATCCAGCTTCTGGGTGTCCCGGAGCCACAGATAACCACTTTTCTCGCCGCCGGGCTTGTCCCGCAGTTGCTCCGCCGCTCGCGCCGCCGTTGAACATCTTCGCCCCTTCCTCCCACTAACGGGGGAGGAAGCGGTGACTGCGGGATTTCGCGCCTGGGGGGGAGCGAAATCCCGCTTCCACTTTATACTATCCCGCCCGCCCCCCATGAGATACCCGATCCTCGCCCTCGCCGCCCTCGCCCTCCTCACCGCCGTGGCCCACGCCGCGCCGGCCACCTTCCGCTACTACCGCTTCGTCCCCGTGAAGCTGCGCAACGACGGTGCGGCCAACAGTATCCAGCTCTCGGAATTTGAGCTCTACAACGGAGCGACCCGGCTCTCTATCCTGGAGGCGACCAATCCCGGCGGCAACAATCCGGCCAACGAACAGCCGCCACGCGCGATCGATGGAAATACCAGCACGAAGTGGCTCGACTTCAATCGGATGCCCCTGATCCTCGATTTCGGGACGGCGCGGACCATCGACGGCTACCGCTTCGCCACCGCCAATGATGCCACCGAGCGCGACCCCGTCCGGTGGCGGCTCGAGGGCGGCAACAACACGGCATCATGGACGGTGCTCGATGACCGCACGGCCACGGATTTTCCCACCCCGACCGCACGCTTCTCCTTTATCGCGACCCTCGATCTCAACCAGGTTTCCGACGAACCTTCCATCACCCGCTTCACCGCCTCCGACGGCACCCTCACCTCCGAGGCCGGCATCAATGTCGCGCCCTCCACCACCGTCACGCTGGCCTTCGAGGCGGAGCAGTTCGACACCCTGACCATCGACAGCGGTGCTCCCGCCACCGGCAATAGCTCGCCAGGTTCCGTGGTGGTCAGCCCCGCGACCACGACCACCTACACCCTCACCGCCACCAATGGCAATGGCACGGCAACCGCGGCGGTCACCGTTTTTGTCGGGGCGGCGGTCGCGCAGCCGTTCATCAACGAACTCGTTGCCGATGCGGAAACCGATGGGGCCGCCCTCTGCGATGCCGAAGGGGACGCCAGCGATTGGGTCGAGCTCTACAACCCGAATCCCTTCGCCATCGACCTCGGCGGCTACTTCCTCACCGACGAGGTCGCCACGCCCACCAAATACGCCTTCCCCACCCCTGCGCCCATGGAACCGGGTGCCTCGCTCGTCGTCTTCCTCTCCGACAAGGTGCCCGGCCCGGCCGGTGAGCTCCACGCCCCGTTCAAGATTTCGCCGGACGGCGAGTACCTTGCGCTGAACGCAGGGGCGGGCGGGGCGACCGTCGTCGACGCGTTTTCCCCATCCTTCCCCGCCCAGTTCACCAACGTCTCCTACGGCCGGGTGCCTCCCGCCAGCTCCGCATCTCCGCTCGACTATTTCGTCGAGCCGACCCCGCTGGCGGAGAACACGACCGCCCCCGGTCCGCCCGGCGAGGAGGTTACGTTTTCCTTGGACAGCCAGACCTTCTCCGGCACCGACCTCACTTTGGAACTCTCCACCGCGTCGGGGATGTCCACCATCCGCTACACCCTCAACCGCTCGCTGCCGAACGCCTCGTCCCCACTCTACACCGGGCCACTGCTCATCAATTCGACCACCGAGGTGCGCGCGCGCAGCTTCCGCTCCGGGTTTGCTCCGGGAGCCGTCCGCTCCCGCACCTACGTCCGGCTCGCCGCGGACGCCACGAACGTCAGCTCCGACCTCCCGGTCATCGTCATTGAGAACTACGGGGACCAAGGGGTCATCCCCAATAGCGGCGACCTGCAGGAAGCGTTCTTTACTCTCTTCGAGCCGGACCCGGCCACCGGTCGGACGACCCTCCTCAGCCCGCCCACCCAAGCCGACCGCATCGGGATTCGTCGGCGGGGCTCGTCCACCCTCAACGACGCCAAGGGCAACTACCGCGTCTAGTTCTGGAAATCCGGCAGCGACGACTCGAAGAACGTCCGCCTGCTCGGTCTCTCCGACGACGATGAGTGGATCCTTTTCGCGCCGTTCAACTTCGACCGCGCCCTCGTCCGCAACCCGTTCATCCACCAGCTCTCCAACGACATCGGGCTCTACGCGCCCCGCCCGAAAATGGTCGAGGTCTACCTGAACGAAAACGGCGGCAACGTCACCGCCGCCGACTACGTGGGCGTCTACACCCTGTTCGAGCGTTTCGACCGTAACAGCGAACGCGTCGATGTGGCTCGGCTGAGCAAGGCGGACACCGCCGAGCCCGGGGTCACCGGTGGCTACATCATGGGCATCGACCGGGGCGACCCCGGTGACTTCGTCTTCCGCTCCTCGCGCAACCAACCGCCCTTCCCCGCCGTCGGCGGACCCCAGCCATCCTACACTTTCATCTATCCCCGATCCCAGAACCTCCTCCCCGAGCAAGCCGACTACATCCAGGAGTACATCGAAGATTTTGAGGACGCCCTCTTCGGACCACAGTCGACCGACCCGCTGCTGGGCTACGCCCCCTTCATCGACCGGCCGTCGTTCATCGACTACCACCTGCTCACCGTCCTCACCAAAGACCCGGATGGCCTGCGCCTCTCCACGTTTTTCAACAAAGACCGCCTCGGACCGATCAAGATGGGACCGATCTGGGACTTCGACCGCACCATGGGCTGCGACGCAGATGGGCGGGCGGCCGACCCCACCTTTTTCGACCCGCAATCCGGGGACCACGCCGGATTCTTCACCTATTCCTGGTGGGGAGAACTCTTCGCCGACCCCGATTTTTTCCAAGCTTGGATCGACCGCTACGCCGAGCTCCGGCGGGCGGAGTTCGCCACCGGCAACCTCCAGGCCATCGTCGATTCCTTCGCCGCTGAGGTCGAAGAGTCCCAGGCCCGCAATTTTGCCCGCTGGACGCAGGTCGCGCCCAATGGCGGTGCGCTCACCACCCTCGGCGGCTGGGAGGGCGAAATCGACCACCTGAAAAACTGGCTCGCCGCCCGGGTCGAATGGATGGACTCCCAGTTTCTAGCCGCCCCCAGTATCGCCGCCTCCGGTGACCAGATATCCATCACCGCCCCGGCCGGCACCATCTACTACACCACAGACGGGTCGGACCCGCGCGCGCCGGGCGGGGGGATCGCCGGGACGATCTACACCGGAACGTTCGCGCTCCCGGGCTCGGCTACCGTCACCGCCCGTGCCTTCGACGGCACCGGCTGGAGCGCCCCCGACACCGCCATCGTCGTCCTCGGCACCCCTGCCGATGCCACGAACCTCGTCGTCTCGGAAATCCACTACCACCCCGAGCCCGACGGCACGCTCGAGTTCATCGAACTCCTCAACATCTCGCCCACCGTCACCATCGACCTCTCCGGCATCTCCTTCATCGAAGGCATCTCCTACACTGCCCCCGGCGGCACCCTGCTCGCCCCCGGCGAAAGGATCGTTCTGACGCGCACGGATTTCACCGACGCGCTCTCGAACGGCGGCGAATCTCTGACGTTGGTCCAAGCCGACGGCTCGACCGTCATCCGCTCGTTCACCTACGACGACGAGGCCCCCTGGCCGACCGAGCCCGACGACGGTGCCCACTCGCTCGTCCTCCTCAATCCCACCGGCAACCCGGACCACGGCAACCCCGCCAACTGGCGCGCCGGCACGCCGTCACCGGGCGCGGCCGACCCTGACACCACCACCTTCCCTGGAGGCGACGCCGACGCCCTCCTCGACTACGCCCT
>CAZKYJ010000610.1:0-2425 GCA_964556355.1 uncultured Verrucomicrobiales bacterium
ATGTCCAAGATGTCGAAGAGCTCATTCTCATCTACCACAACTGGGGTGAGATCCGGCACCTGATGTGGGACTACGTCAGTATCGTGCGCACCGACAAGCGGCTCGTCCGCGCCAAGACGCGGCTGGCCAACCTCGAGCGCGAGGTTCAGGAGTTCTACTGGAACTTTAAGATCACGTCAGATCTCCTCGAGCTGAGGAACCTCGTCGAGGTGGCCGCGCTCATCGTCGAGTGCGCCTCCCGGCGCCACGAGAGCCGGGGATTGCATTTCACGCGGGACAACCCCGAGCTGTCCGATGGCAATCCGGAGGACACGTTGATCCGCAAGTTCTGAGACGGGGCTGCTCCTCAGCCGTCGGCCGGCCAGGTCGGCTCCAGGCAGGTATCCGATCTGCCGTCGAACACGCGGGCCGCGTAGGTTTGGCAGAACTCCTCCAGCGTCGCGGGCTGGTCGTAGAAACCCAGGCCGATCAAGGAATTGCAGAAATGGTAGCTGCTGTAAATCCAGCGCCCGTCCGAAGATCTCCCGATGAAAAGATGGTGGCTCGCATGCCCGTGCCGTGATGCCGCGAGGATATGGCTCCCGTCCCCCAGGAGAATGGCATACACCGCGTCCGGTGGCGCCGCGGGACGATCCGGAGAAAAGTCCGTCCAGCTCCACCATCGCGAATCAGGAACCCCACCGCGTTCCGATTGTATCTCTGCCAGTTTTTGAAGGATATCGGGCGCGTCGAGATCGACGTTGGATAGGTAGGCGCATACCGCATTTTTCCATCCGGTGCGTTTCTTTTGTTCCGAAAGTTTGATGATTTCCCACGCGGTGGCGTAGACCACACCAACCACCAGGATGATCCCCAAGATCCATTTGCCGAGGATGGCTCCGGCCTCGCGAACTGTGATCTCTGCGAAGTCCCTCACCGAGCTACTGCGGCTCCCCCTGCCCCCTCCTCTGGCTGAACATCCAGGTGTGCAGTTCCTCGGTATCGTATGCCGGGCCGGCGGACCCGTGACCCATTCCTTCGTACTCGGTGTATTTCACCGCGGCGCCGAGGGCGCGCAGCGCTTCGACCGGTTTGCGGCTGCGCTCCACGTCCACCTGGTCGTCCTCGTCTCCATGGAACGCCCAGACCGGGATGGCTTTCATCGTCTCGGCGGCATTGGCGTCGCCGCCGCCGGCGATGGGGACGGCGGCGGCCATGAGGTCGGGATGGCTTTTCATCAGCGACCAGGTGCCGAAGCCACCCATCGAGAAGCCGGTGATGTAGACGCGGTCGCGATCGACGGGCAGATTGTCGGCGACCTCTTCGATCAGGGCGACCACGTCCTCACCGCGGGCGCCGCCCCAGCCGTCGTTCTCCGGGCACTGGGGCGCGATGACGAAGCACGGGCGCTCGGAGTAGTTGGACTCCTTCGCGAACACCCGCGCGCCCCCCTCCATCTGCTTCTCGTTGTCATCACCCCGGCCACCGGACCCGTGGAGGTAGACAACGATCGGGTATCGGCCCAGCGGGTCGAGCTTGGGCGAGCCGAAAACCTGGTAGGGGAGACCGTTCGCGGATTTGGCTTTCTGCCACTCGCCGGTGACGAGCGCGGAGAACGGGCCATCCGTGAGGAGCGTGTCGCGATGGAGGCTCTCCAGGTGGGCGTGGATAAAGTCCTGATCTCCTTTCGAAAGGTTCTCGAGCGGGATGGTGAATGCGTAGCCGTCTTTGCGGACGACCTGGATCTCGGTCGGGGAAGCTTTCCGGAGACTGCCCTCGATCTTCCGGCCGTCGGCCGCCGTCCAGGTTCGCAGTTCGGCCGCGGCAGCGCCGGCAGTCGCAAGGGCGAGAACGAGGAGGGTGAGCGGGACGGTCGGGAGTTTCATGAAATCGGAAGTCTCCCGTCAGGATCATCTGGTTGGGGCACGGTGCAAGGGGATCCGTAGAAATCCTTGGCTCGCAATCGTCGGGGGGCGACTTATACTGGCCGCTCCCCAACCGAACCCATCGCATGGCCGACCAGACCTCCCCCTCCGAAGATGCGCCCGCCCCCCGACGCCTGATCGTTCCCCAATCCGGGACGGCGGAGCGGAGGAGCCGCCTGGTCGTCCCCGGAGCGCCTCCCGAAGGGGATCCGGAACCGGTCGCCTATGAGGAGGAACTGCCCGCCGAGAGCCCTGCTGAAGCGCTGCCAGACGAAGAGTCTGGGGACTTCTTGGTCATCGACCCACCTGCCGAATCCGAGCCGCCCGCCGAATCGGTCGCGGTGGAGACGGAGTATGGGGAGCCGGAACCGGAGTTTTATGAGCCCGAGCCCGAGCCGGAATATGTGGAACCAGAACCGGAGTTTTTTGAGCCGGAGCCAGTAGCCCGCGAGCCGAGACCGGTGCGCATTTCTTCCATGGCGCCTCCACCGGCAGTGGTCGCCGATGACGATCCCGTCGAT
>CAZKYJ010000610.1:2435-3847 GCA_964556355.1 uncultured Verrucomicrobiales bacterium
CCGACGGGGAGCCGGCTCCCGAACCGTCAAGGCCTGCCAGCAGGTTGGTCGTGCCCCCGACGGCCGCCGGTGGCACGACCGCCGCGCCCGCGCCGGGGGCTTCCTACGCACCCCAGCAGCAGCCGGCACCGCCCGCGGCCGTGCCGCTGGGGCAGCCCCAGCCGCAGGCGCAATATGCTCAGCCTTATCCGACGGACGTGGGTGGCTACGGAGCACCGCCCCAGGCCGGTCCCCCAGCCATGAAGGTCGACGGTTTCCCGGGCTGGCTGCTGGGTGTAATGCTCGTCATCGGGATTCTCGTCGGGCTTCTGATCGGGGTCGTGCTCATCCGGTTCACCGGCCTCGGTGAAATGTTGATCCAGACGGGGTGAGTTCGGTGGCGCACGAAGCGGAGGGGTGGAGCGTGTTGCTCTACTACAAATACACCCTCATCGACGATCCTCCCGCCTACGTCGAGCGGCAGAGGTCGTGGTGCACCGGCCTCGGTCTCCTGGGGCGGATCCTGGTGGCTCGCGAAGGGGTGAACGGCACCGTTTCCGGAAGCGTGGACGCGACGCGGGCCTACATGGCAGCGATGCAGGCCGAGCCGGCAACCCGGGGGATCACCTTCAAGATCGAATCGGCGCAAGGGCACGCCTTCAAGAAACTCGCCGTCAAAGCGCGCCGTGAGATCGTCACGCTCGGACTTCCTTCCGATGAGGATATCGACCCGACGGTGCAGACGGGAACCCGCCTCGCACCCGTTGAATTTCGGGAGGCGATGGCACGTGGCGATGCCTTGCTCTTGGACGGGCGCAACAACTACGAGTCTGCGCTCGGCCATTTCGAGGGCGCCGTGTGTCCTGACGTCGGCAATTTCCGCGACTTTCCGGCTTGGATTCGCGAGAACCTGAAAGGCCACGAGGACCGGCCGATCCTCACCTATTGCACGGGGGGGATCCGCTGTGAGAAGCTATCTGGATTCCTGCTCAAAGAAGGGTTTCGCGCGGTCTCCCAGCTGGAGGGGGGGATCGTGAGCTACGGGCAAGACCCCGAGGTGCGGGGCGCTGGTTTTGAGGGGCAATGCTATGTATTCGACCAGCGGGTCGCGACGCCCGTCAACCGTACGCCCTCCGCCAGAACGGTCGCCCGGTGCCATCGCTGTGGTCGTGCGGACGACCGCTACGTGAACTGCCAGAATCCCAGGTGCAATGCCCAGGTGTTTCTCTGCGCGGACTGCGAGTCGGCGGCCGGGCGCTACTGCGGCGATGGGCTATGCCGGAACCGGGCGGGCGAGGGGCGCAACCCTCCTACGGAAAGTCAGACGCACGCGGACGGACACTAGGAAATAGAAGATTCCCGCGACGGACGCGGCGACGACGAGGGCGTGGGGTAGCAGGGCGAAAATGAGAACCATCCCGTCAGTGCGAGCC
>CAZKYJ010000611.1:0-3846 GCA_964556355.1 uncultured Verrucomicrobiales bacterium
GGTAGGGTCGGTGTGGAAGCGGTCGACGTATTCCTTCTCCTCCGGAAACCAGCCGAGCGCGCCCCCGGATCTCTCGCTGGTGGTGGTGTAGCCCGTCGCCCCGACGAAGGCCCTGAACTGGCCGACGGTGACCTCGGTCTTGCCCAGGGAGAACCCTTTGCTGATCTCGACGCCGTGCTGCGGCTCCTCCAGCCTGGTATCCTGCTTGAGGCTGTAGAGGTGGGCCAGCTGGAAGGCGTGATCGCGGTCGCCATCGGCAAAACCGCGCCGGTAGGTCCCGGGCGCGATCTCGACGAACTCGATGCCGGCGGGTCCGGGATCCGCGTGCACGCCGGGACAGGCGAGGAGGATGGGGATGAGGACGAACGGCGCGCGCATTACCCTAACACTTCGTCAATTGCGCCCGGACTATCCTGGAACGGCCCATTGATCTCGACGCCCATCCTCTCGGCCATGGTCTGCCAGAGGGCGGAGAGCGGGGTGTTTTCCGCGAGCCGGGCATGGGTCTGGTGTTTGATGCCGAGGGCGCGGCCGCCGGAGAGCACCGTGGGGAGCTCGGTCTTGCTGTGGCCGATCCCCATCCCGCTGGAGAAGCCGAGCATGCTGTGGTCGAGCAGCGTCGAATCGCCCTCCTTGATCGAGGCGAGCCGGTCGAGGAAGTGGTTCCAGTGCCCCATGTAGATCGTATCGACCTTGGCGAGGTCCTCGAGGTTTTTCGGGTCGTTGCCGTGGTGGGTGAGTTCGTGGTAGCCCTTGGAAACGCCGAACTCCGGGTAGACGCCTCCGGCGAGCTCGGTGCGGACGACGTAGGAGACGACGCGGGTGGAGTCGGTCTGGAAGGCGAGCGCGATGAGGTCGTACATGAGCTTGGCGTAGTCATCGTAGATGAACTTGCCATTCCCCTCGGGGCTGATGGCCTTCTCGTAGTTGCCGTAGCCGTGGAGGTCGGGCTCGGGCTTCTCGCGGTCCGACCAATCGATCTCGCGCTCCAGCCCTTTCTCGACCTCGCGGATGGAATTGAAATACTGGTCGAGCTGGTCGCGGTCGGCCTGCCCGAGATTTCCCTGGAGGCTTTTGGCATCGCCGAGGACGGCGTCGAGAACGCTGCCTCGCTGGCGGAACTCGTGGGCCTGGGCACTCTTCTGCGAGGCGTCGGTGGGGCGGAAGAGGCGGTCGAAAATGGCCTTGGGATCGTTTTCGGCGGCCAGGGGCACCCCCTGTCGGTTCCACGAAATCGTGGCGAGCGCCTGGCTGCCGAAGCCGGTGCCGCGCTTGACCGAAAACTGCAGCGAGGGGAAGCGCGTCTCCTTGCCATGGATCTCGGCGGCCAGCTGGTCCGGGGAGATGCCCTGTTTGGCACCACTCTCGATCGAGGTGGCGAACGGGTAGGCGCCGTCGTGTCCCCCGCCCTTTTCCAACCACGTATTCGAGAGGACGGTGAAGTTCGCGCGGTTTTTTTCCAGCGGTTGCAAGATCCGCGACATCTTGGCGTCGGGGCCGAAGCCCTCGGGGTAGAACTGCCGCATGTTCATGCCGGTGCCGAAGTAGAACATCCCCATGCGCGGGACGACGGTGGGGGTCGACGCGGCGCGGGCACCCCCGGGCATCATGGCCTCGAGGAAGGGCAGCGCCAGGCAGGAGCCGACGCCGCGGAGGAAGGCGCGGCGCTCGATGGGGATGCGGGTCGTGGTCATGGCGGATCTATTTGTGGAGGAATTGCGGGCTGGTGACGAGGCTTTTGATGAGGGACTGGAAGGTGTCGCCGCCGGATTCCATGGCGGTGACGGCGGCGGCGAGAGCCGACTCGTCGGTCGGCTGCACCGGGCGGCCGAGGGCGTAGACGAGCATCTTTTCGGCAAGCCCGCGGCGGAACCGGCCGTCCTGCTTCGCCAGCAGGCCGCGGAACTCGTCGAACGAGGCAAAGGTCTGGCCGTTGGGGAGCGTGCCGCTCGGATCGATCGGCGGCGTGCGGTCGCCGCGAAAGTCCTCACCGTCCTGGCGGTCGCGCCACGCCCCGATGACGTTGAAATTCTCCAGTGCCAGCCCGTAGGGGTCGAGCGAGCGGTGGCAGGCGGCACAGGATTCGATCTCCTGGTGCTGCAGGAGTCGTTCGCGCACGGTGAGGCGCTCGCCTTTGATGTTCGGCTCGACCTCGCCGGCGTTGGGGGGCGGCGGGTCTGGCGGGTCGTTGAAGAGGACCTCGCGGACGTAGACGGCGCGGGAGACCGGCTTGGTGCGCACGCCGTCGGTCCCCGCCAGGTGGACACCCATCATTCCGAGCAGGCCGCCACGTGGCGAGCCAGCCGGCAGCGCGACGGGGCGGAAGTCGTCGCCTTCAACGTCGGGGATGCCGTAGTGCCGGGCGAGGCGCGCGTTGGCCACGGTGAAGTCGGAATCGAGGAAATTGAGCGCGCTGCGCTTCTCCCGCAGCAGGAGGCGGAAGAAGGCGAGCGGCTCTTCGACGGCGGCCTCGCCGAGCGCCTCGTCGTAGTCCCGGTAGGCGTGTTCTCCCGGCTCGAAGGCGAGGAAGGTATCGGTGTGCAGCCACTGGGCGGCAAAACCATCCACGAAGCGCTCGGCCTTGGGATCCTCCAGCAGTCGGTCGACCTCGCCCCGCAGAGTGGCGGGATCGGTGAGCTGTCCGGTCGCGGCAAGGTCGAAGAGCCTGGCGTCGGGCATCGAGCTCCAGAGGAAATAGGACAGGCGTGAGGCGAGTTCGTAGCCATCGAGCGCCCTCCGCTCGCCGTCGGCCGACGGCTCGCTGAGGTAGAGGAATTTTGGGGAGGTCAGGGCGGCGGCCAGCCCGACGCGCAGGGCCTCGTGGAAGGTCTGGCCATGCGCCAGCTCCGTGGCAACGACCCCGAGGAGCGGATCGATCTCCTCCGGCGCGATCGGCCGCCGCCAGGCGCGCGGGAGGAAGCGGGCGAAGATCTCGCGGGCGTCATAGAGATCCGGCTCGGCGGTATTCCCGTCGATGGTGTCGCCCGCCTCGTCCTTGAACAGGAGCCCGGTGTGGCTCTTCGGCGGCCACTGGTCGTAGAGTGGCCCCTCGATCTCGATATAGTCGATGAAGAGCTGGGAGTAGCGGGCGACCTCGAGCTTCTCGGGGTCGGGGGTGGCGCGCTCCCCGCCCCAGCCTTCTGCGATCTTGCGACCGTCAAGCCGGATGGTCCCCGGGAAGTCGCCTCGCTCGCCGATCTCGCCGTTGCGCCGCATGAATGACTCTCCCGGCCGCTGGCTCATGGTGAGGTCGGTACCGTTGACCATGCTGACCTGCACCTCGTTCCCCAGCGTGTCGCGGGGGACGATCACCGTGAACTCCTCCGGCGCATCCCACGCTGCGCGGACATCCACCTCCAAGATCAGCTCTTGCTCCTCGTCGGGGTGCGACTGGGTCACGCGCATGCGCGGCACCGTCCCGTCCTCTCCCAAGTGGGCTCCGGCGCGGACAGTGAACCGGTAAAAGCCGTTCGCGGCGATCGTCTTCTTGCTGTCCCGGTACTTGAGGGCTCCAAACGAGCGGGTGCCGCCGTTGATGAGGCGCAACCCGCCCTCGACCGGCTGCAGTTCCAGTCGGGTCACCAGGTAGCGGATGGCGTTGTTCTCGGCGATGTCCTCGAACTCCATGCGGTAGGTCTCGGTAGGAAACTCGGGCGGCCCGTCAACGATGGCACGGTCGGAGATCTGCCGGGCGACCTCGTAGTAGTTCCGCATGAGCGAGGGATCGAGCAGCAGGGCCGCGCTCAGCTTGTCGAAGCCCTCCGCCGTGCCATCGGGCGGGAGCACATCGAGCGGGCTCTCCCCGGTGGGAAACTTCATGGAGAGGAGGTCCGCCACGGTGTGGGT
>CAZKYJ010000612.1:0-3845 GCA_964556355.1 uncultured Verrucomicrobiales bacterium
GCGGTCGGCAAAATGTTCGGCATGGCGGTTGGTGAAGGCGCCGTTGAGCATGCCGAGCGCCTGGGTGGGGACGGTGGTGGCGAAGCGCACGGGGCAGCTCGTGTCGGTGGTGGCGAAGTCGAAGTCGGTGAGCTGGGGCGGGAGCAGCGAGCGCTTGACGGTGATGTAGATGCTGCGCCGGTTGGCCTGGTCGTCATCGGAGATGCCCCATTTGCCGGCTTTCGTCGACGAGGTGGCCAAGACGGCTTCGGAGAGCGGGATGTAGACGCTCGGCCCGCCCTGCTCGAGGTTGAGCCTGCCCGTGACCGCGAGCATGGAGTCGCGGATCTCCTCGGCGGTGAGGCGGCGCATGTTGTAGCGCCAGAAGAGGTTGTTCTGCGGGTCGCTGGCGAGCGCGTCGGCCTGCCCCTCGGAGCTCATCTGATAGGCGCGCGAGGTCATGAGGAGGCGGTGCATCGACTTGATGCTCCAGCCGCGGGCGACGAACTCGGTGGCCAGCCAATCGAGGAGTTCGGGATGGGTGACTGCTTCGCCCAGAAAGCCAAAATCGTTGGGCGACGGTGCCAGTCCACGCCCGAAGTGGTGTTGCCAGATGCGGTTGGCCATGACCCGGGCGGTGCGCGGATTGTCGGGCGCCGTCAGCCAGTCGGCGAGAACGCGGCGGCGTCCGCTCGATTTGGCACCCGGTGCGACTTCGGGAAGCGAGGCTGCTTCGCCCCCAAAGATCGCCGGAAAAGCGGGCTCGACCCGCTGGTCCAAGGCGTGGGCGTTGCCCCGGGAGTGGACGAACATCGGCGCGGGCTCCCCGCCCATCTCGGTCACCGCGTAGGCCTTGGCCTCGCCGGTCATGAGCGGGTCGTAGGTGGCGCCGATCTGGTCGCGCAGGGCGAGGGCGCGCTGGCGGTTCTTGTCGATGTCCGAGGCGGTCTCGTAAAATGCCGGGACGGCGGCGACCACGGTGGCGCGCCGGTCGCTCCCCGGCGCGGGCCGGACGTGCACGGCCAGGACGTTCCGCCCGGTCTGCAGCGCACCGCGGGCCGCCTCGCCAAACGGGATCCGCTCCGTCCCGGAGCTCTCGGGACCGAGGGCAGCCACGGGGCGCCCGTTGAGGAAGATGTCGATGGCACCTTCGAAATCGACGCTGAGCTCGGCGGCGCTCGGAACGTTGACCAGGCCGAAGCTGGCCTGTGCCCAAAACTCGCCGGCCACGGTGGAGATCCCTCCAGTCGCCCAGTTCTCGCCCGGCTGGAACCCGACCTCCGACCAGCTAGCTTCCGGGGCCGTCGTGCGGTAGCGCCAGTCGGCATTCTTGTCGACGAGCGCGACGCGTGGTGATCCGCCTTCGGGAAATTTCGATTCGATGCGGGCGAGCCCCTTGAGCATGCCGTCGCGTTTGGCGGCGATCTTGGCCAGGTCCGAGGCGTGCGAGTCGACGCCGGGAAGCGCGACCATGGTTCCCTCCCGGGTCATGGGAGCGATGCCATGGAAAAAGGCGGTGAGCTCGTAGTAGTCGGTCTGCGGGATGGGGTCACCCTTGTGGTCGTGGCAGCGCGCGCAGCCGACGGTCATGGCCATGATCCCTTCCGTGGTGACGCGCACGAGGTCGTCGAGGACGTCGTAGCGGTACTGTTTCGGGTCGGCGGGCTCGTCGTCCCACTGCATGAGCCGGTGGTAGCCCGTAGCGACGAGGCTCTCTGCCGTCACCGTGTCCAACTCGTCGCCTGCGATCTGCTCTCGGACGAACTGGTCGTAGGGCTTGTCGCTGTTGAAAGCGTCGATGACGTAGTCGCGATAGCGCCAGATCGAGGGTTTCTCCGAGTCCCTCTCGAAGCCGTTGGAATCGGCGTAGCGCACGATATCGAGCCAGTGGCGTCCCCACTTTTCACCGTACTGGGGCTTGGCCAGAAGCGAGTCGATCAGCTTCGGCCATGCCTCGGGGTCGGGGTCGGCCACGAAGGCGGCCGCTTCTTCGGGGGTCGGCGGGAGCCCGGTCAGATCGAAATAGGCGCGCCGGACGAGCTGCCGTTTCGTCGCGGGCGCATTCGGCTCCAGTCCGGCCGCGGCGAGCTTCGCCATGAGGAACGCATCGACCGGGTTCGCCGACCACTCGGGGCTCCCCACCTCCGGTACCGCCGGACGCTCCATCGGGCGGTAAGACCAGTGGGACCGGGTGAATTCGTTGACTTCCGTCGCCTCCCGCGGGACGCCATTGGCGAACGACACGCCGAGGTGTGCGGCCACGAGGGCGGCGGCGGTGAGGATGCGTGCGACCATTTTCATCAGATAACGTAGCCGAAGCGGCTGGAGATCTCATCGGCGTGCTCCCTGACGAGCTTGCCGACACGATCGAGTTTGGCGTCCGGCTGGCGGGACGAGGGCGCGGTGATCCAAATCGAGGCGATCGGGTAGCCGACGGCGTTGACGATGGCGGCACCCACGCAGTGTTGCCCCTCCCGTTCTTCCGCGAGATCGAAGGCGTAGCCCCTCGCGGCAACCGCTTCCAGATGGTCGAGAAACGCGCTCGCGCTGGTGATGGTGTTTTCGGTGAACCGGTCGAACTTCATCTGTCGGACAATCCTTTCGCGCTCGTCGGTAGGCAGCGCCGCCAGCATCGCTTTTCCCGGCGCCGCGGTGTGGAGAACAAACCGCGTCCCGGGATCGACGGCGAAACGGAACGGGTGGGTGCTCGGAACATGGTCGAGCACGACGCCCTCGGCATCGGCATGGAGCAGCGTGCCGAGGAGCGCGGTCTCCTTCGTCGCGTCGCGGAGGCGGCGCATGACGTCGAGCGATTTTTCGTAGAGGTTCTCATCGCCCGAGCCCTTGCTCGCGAGGCGGAGCAGCTTCGGGGTAAGACTGTAGCGCTTGGTCACACCGTCCCGTCCGACGTACCCGCGGGACTCCAGCGTCATGGAAATGCGAAAGACGCTGTTGGTGGGGAAACCGAGCGTCTCGGCCATCTCGCTGAGCGTCAGGGGCCGCCCGGAGGCTCCGAGCAGCTCCAAAATGGAGAGCGCGCGGTCGAGGTTCGGCACCTGGTAGCGGGCGCGCGGATCAATAGTGTCGTCTTCTGTCGGCGATGGCATGAGTCTGGATGTAAGATAACGGCGTTTTTAAATGCGGAACCTTTTTTCCTTTCGTGGAGAAGACGGGAACCGGGGCTTCGTTCTTTCACGCCGGGCGGAGAATACGCACGAATCGGGGTGCCGCACCTCGAAACGCGCCCCGCGTCCGGGACGCGGCCGAGGCGGTGTGACGAAAAATCCACCGGCTCCCGCCGCGTATCGATGTAGACTAATCCTCTTCCCATGTCCTTCCTCCCCTCCCTACGTGCACGACTTTGGGCAGGTGTCGGCAGCATCCTCGTTGCCGTTTCCGCACCCTCGGGGGCGCAGGTGCCGTCAAAGGTGCGCGTCATGACGTTCAACACTTCGCTGTTCCGGCCCTTCAGCGGACAACTGGTGGCCGAGATGAGCCGCACCACCCCGCCCAACCAGATCCTCCGCGCCGCCCAGGTCATCCAGCACCTGAATCCCGACATCCTCTTGGTCAACGAGTTTGACCGCGATGAAATGGAGCGCTCGCTGGAGCTCTTCCACAACATTCTCGGCACGGGGCAGTTCGGCGAGCAAGCGATCACCTTCCCCCACCGCTACACCGCACCATCGAACACCGGCATCGCCTCCGGCTTCGACCTCGACAACAACGGTACCGCCGTGACGACCCCGGGCTCGGAAGCCTACGGGAATGACAGCTTCGGCTTCGGGAAATTTCCCGGTCAGTACGGCATGGCGGTCTACTCGAAATACCCCATCCTGACCGACGAGATCCGCACCTTCCAGAAA
>CAZKYJ010000613.1:0-3841 GCA_964556355.1 uncultured Verrucomicrobiales bacterium
GCTCGACCGCACGGACGACATTCCCACCGGTCTGCGCACCGCCCGCAAGTTCCTCCTCGACACCCTCGCCCTCGGCGTGCCGACGGCCACCGAGCTCCTCGATCCGATCACGCCACAGTACATTGCCGATCTGATCTGCTGGTCGGCCATCGGCGCCCGGACCACCGAGTCCCAAACCCATCGCCAGATGGCCTCGGGGCTTTCCATGCCGCTCGGCTTCAAGAACGCCACACCCGGCACCCTCGGACCGGCCGTCAACGCCATCCGCGCGGCCGTTGCCCCGCAGACGTTCCTCGGCGTCAGCCCCGAAGGCGTCGCTTCCGCCGTGACCACCCGAGGCAATCCCGATTGCCACATCATCCTCCGCGGCGGCGAAGACGGCCCGAACTACGATGCCCCGCACGTGGCGGAGGCCGCCGCCGCCCTGAAGGCTGCCAGCCTGCCCGAAGCCATCATGGTCGACGCCTCGCACGCCAACTCGAACAAAGACCATCGCCAGCAGGGCGGGGTCTTCCGGGACGTCATCGCCCAGCGCGTCGCCGGGAACAAGGCGATCATCGGAGCCATGATCGAGTCGAACCTCGTTGAGGGTGCCCAATCGTGTCCGCAGCCCCCCGTCGGGCTCACCTATGGCCAATCGATCACCGACGCCTGCATCGGCTGGGAGGAGACGGAGGCGTTGGTTCGCGAGGCGGCGGGGCACCTTCGGACGTTGGCCTAGGTTGTCCGGCTCTCATGCCGCACGCGGTTGACGCCCGGATCACGCGCCCCCGGTCGGCCAGCCCCCGCTCGGGCGGCTACCGCTAGACGTTCTCCCCACGGACGAAATCCGCGATTCGCTCGATCGTCGTCGGATAAGATTGGGACGAGAACCGGATGCCATGGAACTTCGAAAACTCCCTGATCGGTTCGGGGAGCGCGTCGTCGGGGGGGAACCGGAAGCCGGGCATGATGACGGGGATGAGTTTGCGCCCCGTGCCGATCGCGTGTTCCACCTCGCGGCGGAGCCGGTCGTCGGCGTCACGGCAGCGGTCGAGCGCACCGGGCGAAAGGATCACGAGAAGGGCCGGCGTTGACTCGATCGCCCGGGGGAGGCTCCCGTCGAACCTGCCGGATCGGAGCTCGTCGATGTCTAGGAACACCCGGAGCCCTCGCTGCTCGAGGCCCATTTTCAGCGAGCGCGCCACGTCCCCTCCTCCCTCCAGGCGGTAGCTGATGAACACGTCGTAGGCGTTCGCCGGCGGTCTCCACCCCGCGGCAGTCGGTCGGTCCCGACCGAGGAGCGCGACGATGCGCCCGCAAACCCCCTCGAGTCTGCGGCAGAGGCGCGGCACGTCACCGCTGTCGAAACTCGGGTGGGCCAGCAGGACCGGCGAAAGCCGGTCGAGCAATAGCTGGGCCGTGCCGGCGTCACCGGCACCCTCGGCGGCTCCGCTCCCCAGTAGCCCCACACCCGCGCGGACCGTAAAATACAAGAGCAAGGCGCGATTCTCTTCGGGTTCACCCGCGGCCTGATGGTGGGCGACCGCGATCGATCGGGCCACCAGTTGCACCGGTGACGTGACCGAAGAAGCCGACGCGGATATGGCGTCGAACGAATGCCGTAACGCCCATGCGGCCGCGTTCCCGTTCGTGTCAGTTATGGTACCTAACACCTCCACGAGGGGGTGGAGCAGCGCCGCCGCGAGGCGATCGGGCGACCGCAAACGCCCCAGCCAAACGCTATCGGGCACCGGCAGCACACCGACGAGCTGCCTCGCCGCATGGAAGTAGATCCGCCCGCAATCGGCGACATGCGCGTCGTTGTAGACATCGCCTCCGTACGTGAGCGCCGTCTGGAGGAACTCGGCAATCCCCGCGCTCCCCATCCGCGAACGCCCCAGCTTCCCGGCCACGTGATCGAGGTGGGCGGCCGCTGCCCGGACGGCGGGCGACCGGGGCGTGCCATCGGGAAGCTCGTCCCCGCGCAGCGCGCGGCGCACCGCCGCCACCAGGTCGGGGATCGCATCAAGAAGCGGGCGTCGGGTGGCATCCACCAGCACGAAGCCGTCGAGCAGCCGATCCAAGATCGAGCTCCCGCGGACCGATGCACCGAGGCGGACAGCCACCAGGGGACGCCCCCGCTGCAGCGCCTCCTCGACCCCCATCCTGACGCGCGCGCCCCGTGATGCGCTCTCCGAAATCAAAGCGACCACCACCGCCGCGGACGCGAGGTCGCGCCCGAAAATGCCCGGGAAAAGCGATGCCGCCGGTGGCTGGCAGGAGATTCCCGACACCCGTAGGCTCTGTGCCACCGACCGTGCCTCCGAGGCGTCCGACGGCGAATGGCAGATACTGACGCTCATTCCCATCCGGGGTCGATGATTGCAGGTCGGCGACCGACTGGCAAGACTAATATGCCCGCAAAGTCGTCGCCGCGCCGTCCCCTTGGCCCAGCGCCCGTCGATCTGTGCAGAGTTCTAGCTGCCCGGTCAAAGCGGCATGATTGCCACCATCTCGTTGCCCACGGCGACAGGAGGAGGTCGCCCTCGCGCCCCGGCCCGGCCCGAGAATCAGCGGATAACGCTGACCGGGGTGCCTTTCGAGACGTTGTTGAAGAAGATGCGCGCCATGTCCTTGTCCATGCGGATACAGCCGTGGGACGCGGGGTATCCGGGAAGAAACCCTTCATGCATCCCCACTCCGTCCCAGGTGAGCCGCATGAAGTGCGGCATCGGGGCGGGCTCGTAAACGCAGCCGGGAGGGACCGGGGAGCGCGGGGTGGCGTCGTCGTTCACCGTCCGCCCGGTGCGCTTGTCGACGACAATTCCGTAGGAGCTCGAGAAGTGGTCGGCGTCTTTTTCCAAGATCGTGTAGTTTCCCGCCGGGGTGTTGCGACCTTCGGTCCCCGACGATATCGGGGAGACGCCGACGAGCGTGACCCCCTTGTAGAACCGTGCCTGCTGCTTTCTCAGATCAACCTCCACCCGCGGAGATCCGGTGACGTGATCGCCGTCCCAGTAGGCCGGTCCGATCAGGGCATTGGTCGTTTTCTGGTCGAGCCTCCCCCCACCGACAGCGCCGAGGTACTCGACGTTCGACTTGCGGGTGGTGGTGCAGGAGGCCAGCACGGAAGCGGCGCAGGCCAGCGCGCAGGCCGCCACGCCCCGGGTGCGGAGGAGGGAGAAGTTCATGGCACTTAAGATTGCCGTATTAACGCTCGGTGCAAGGCTTCGTCGCGATGGCCAGGAGCGTCTCGAAATGGGGCGGGTCGGGCTCCCGGTCGACCACCGCCGTCATGATGGCCTCCCAGCCCGCCACCTCGAGCATCTCGGCCATCTCGACCTCGGAGAACCCGAGCCACACGTCCGCGTAGAGGTCGCGGGCATCCTCGAAATCGTGGGTAAGCAGATCGAGTACGACGACGCGCCCGCCCGGCCGGACAATGCGGAAGGCCTCGCGGATCGCGTCCGCCGGCTGGTCGGCGTGGTGGAGGGCCTGGCTGAAAAACGCGAGGTCCACGCTCGCGTCGTCGAGCGGCGGGCGCTCGATATCACCGAGCCGATACTCGAGGTTCGCGTAGCCGTTTTCCGCCGCGACCCGCGCCCCGTAGGCGACCATTTTCTCCGAGCTATCCACGGCGATGACCCTCTCGGCGCGCTGGGCCAGCAGCTGGGAAAATGTCCCCTCGCCCGCGCCTAGATCGGCGATGACCAGCGGGGGCAACAGCTTCAGAAGCGCCTCTGCCAGCCCCTTCCAAGAGCGGCCCGGACAGTAGGTCCTCCCGAACTTGCCCGCGAGCTGGTCGAAATACTGCCGCGCCCGATCCGAACGCTTGCGCAGGACGAGGGAAAGCGCTTTG
>CAZKYJ010000614.1:0-1267 GCA_964556355.1 uncultured Verrucomicrobiales bacterium
AAGACACCATTTTGCACGGTGAGGCCGTTGAGTGCCACTGGTAGTTCGGTATCGCTGTCCCCGTCGGTGATAAGAAAGCAGCGGGTCTCGCCGGCATCCAGAGCGGCGTCCCCGTTCGAGTTCCCGGAGACGGTGAGGCCGTCGAGGAGGTCGGTGGCATCGATGAAGAGCGGCTTGTCGATGGCCAGCTCGGTTGCCAAGGAAAGGGTGCCGCCCGCGAGACCCGGGGCGAAGAGGATGCGATGGCCGGGAGTATCCGCGTCCGCAATGGCCTCGCGCAGGGAGTTGGCTCCGCCGTTGTTCAGGTTGGTAACGCGGATAAATGCGCCCGCCTCGACCGAGCCGATGTCCGGCGCGGCACCCCCCGCACCGTCGCCGTCGATGCTCGCGGGAAAGCCGCGCTGGTCGGTGGCCTGGCCGGAGGCGGTGGCGGCGTCGATCACCGGCGAGCCGACCAGCGGCGGCATGGTCGGGGTCGGTCCGCCATAGTCGCTGAGCGGGGCGAGGAGGAGGGGCGTCGTGGTGTCGGACTCCGCCATGAGACTGGTGACGCCAGCGCCCAAACTCCCCACCAGATTGGTTCCACCGGAACTGAACGAATCCAAGTTCCAGTCGACAATCTCGAGGTCGGCGCCCCCGCCGCCATTGTCGCGCACGATCGTTCGCTCGAGCACGGTAAATGTGACGTCGTCGCCGTAGCTGGTGATGCCTGCCCCTTCCGGAGCAACATTCCCGACGACCGTGCAGCCGACGAGCCTGTTGGACCCGTTCTCGCTGTGGTAGGCACCGCCGGTGCCATCGATGGTGCGATTCCCCGCCAGGGTGCAAAGAACGAGCTCGCAGAGATCGCCTTCCTCCGGTTCCGCGTAGATCCCGCCCCCAGAGCCGTTTCCGATGATCAGGTTGCCGGCAACCGTCGAGCGCTCCATCATCAGGCTGGCCGAAAAAGAATGGATCCCCCCACCAGAACTGCCCGAAGTATTTCGCGAAATCGTGCAGTCCCGCATCGTCAGGATCCCCTCGCAGCTGTAGACCCCACCTCCGGTACTGCCCGCCTCGTTGCCCGAGACCTCGCAGCCGCTCATCGTCAAGGTGGCGTCGGCACTGTAGATCCCACCTCCGGAAGAAGTCGCCCGTCCCCGGAGGATCTTGCATCCGGTGAGGGTCAGGTCTTCGGCATTGATGAGGGCGCCCCCGTCACCGGCCGAAAAGCCGTTCTGGAAGGTCAGCCCGATCAGGGTCACCGCCACGGTCTCCGACTCGATAC
>CAZKYJ010000614.1:1277-3831 GCA_964556355.1 uncultured Verrucomicrobiales bacterium
GCCGTCGGGAAGGGACGACGCATCGAGGGTCAGTGCTTTGTCGATGACGAGTTCTTCGCCCAACAAGATAGTTCTCCCGGAGAGCCCGGGGGCGAAACGGATAGTCGCCCCGGCCGAGGCATCAAAGATCGCCTGGCGCAACGATCCGAGCCCGGCATCGTCGCTGTTGGTCACGGTGATCGATCCCGGCAGAAGTTCATCCGGTGCCAGCGCGCCGAGCGTGACGCGGGGCTCGTAGATCAGCCCGTTGAAGAAATCACCGGCGAATCCTACGGGGTGCATACCCACGCCAATCGTGCGATCGAGGCTGTCACCGAAATCGGAGATGGTGACCGCCTCGACGGTTTCGCGGGGAATCACGCTGTCGAAGAAGTAGGTGTAGTCGCCGGTGACGGTGGTGCCACCGTCCGTCGAACTGACATTGTCGAAGACCACGGCGACGTAATGCCACGTGCCGGGGGACGCCGGCGCGATGGCGTCAAAGATCCCGTTGTTCGTCTGCATGAGAACGTCGTTTCCGTCGGCGGTCCGATGGAGCTTCTCCGTGCCGGCGTAGTCGATGATCGAATTGATCATCCCGCCGCCGGTGAAGTTGAACCACGCCTCGTAGGTGAAGCCACCGGCCTGGAGGATGCTACTGTTGAGGAGCTGTCGGGTGCCGGGCACGACGATCCCGGCGTCGCCAGGGAAGGAGAGCGAGCGGTCTCCGAACCCGGTTGGCGGAACCCCGGTGGTCGGGATGTCGGTAGACAGCGTGACCATCCCGGCCCCCCCGAAGGTACCGTCCCCGAGGGTGCCGATATTGGGAACGGCCGTGCTGATGTCATCGCCGCTGGTCACCCGGTAGTGGATGAGGGACTGCGCGGGGGAAGCGCCCGCGGCTAGGCTCAGGACGGCTGCGGTGAGGAGGACGGATCGGGTGGGCATCTCGGATGGTTTGGCAGGGGGATCAGCGCGGCTCCCCGAGGGCAAAGGGGGAACCGAGTGCCCGAAACGTGCTCCGGCAGAGAGTTTCTCGGCCACCGACCAACGCTGGTTAGAGCAGATAGCGTGCCCAGTCTTACCCATAGAGGGGACGAGGGCACCCCTGCCTTCCCACGCGGTGCCCCGCCAGCGGATCACCTCGTGCCTATTCTGCCGCCCGGTTCACCCGCCCGAAAACCGCGAAGGCCAAGCTCCAGCTCACGTCGTCTTCCGGGGCGGTGAAGACGGTCTCCCACGTCGCGCCACCGTCGGCGCTGCGGCGGATGTCGGATCGGTTGCGCTCGACGTTGATGAGCGTCCCGGATTCCGATTCGACGAACCGTCCGCCGGGCGTCGCCTCAGGCAGATCCCCCCAGGTCACGCCATCGATGCTCTTCCGCCCATGCCGGCCGCCGGATCCGGTGAGCCAAAACTGACCACTGACGAAGCTGAGCCCGCGCCACGACATCCGTCCCTCGAGACCGTGCGGGTGCAGGCTCCAGGTTTCGCCGCCGTCGGTGGATCGAGCCACGTGGGTCTCGAAGCTGCAAAGGAACATGCCGTTGCCATAGGCGAGGGCGTCCTGACCCCGGCCCTCTTCGTCGAGCATCCGCGCGTGCTTCCAGCTCGCCCCGCGATCGTCGCTAGTGAACACGTGGTGGTTGTCGCCGACGACGACGAAGCGCCCGCCCTCGTAGTCGCCGTAGCCACAGATCATATGGTGGGTCTTGCCGCCGTCGAGGAGGTCGCCGACCCGGTGGTTGTCCCAGCCGGAGAAATCCGCCTTCGAGGTGGACATCCCGCGCCACTGGTCGGCGCTGGTCAGGAGGACGCCACCGCCCCCCGTGGCGTCCCAAAGGCTCTTCAGCTCGGCACCCTCCTCGTTCAGGTGCCCCCATTCCATGCCATCGTCCGATCCGATGTAGAGCCCCGGCGCGCCACAGCCGGAGAAGACGCCGATGACGCCGTCGGTGTAGGCCATCCCGTAGACCGCGAAGTTCCCGTGCCACCCGCCGTCCTCGAGATGCGACGTCCCCAAAAACGTCTGCGTCCACGTCCGGCCATCGTCACGCGAAACCAGCACCCGCATCCCCTGCTTCGAACACACGGCGAAAACCGGCTCCTCCATCCTCGGGTCAAGGGAGATCGCGTAGGGAATGTCGTCGCGGAGCGGAGCGCGCTTTTCGTCCGCCCGGCCGGGGAATGCGGAGAGAGCAAGGACGAGAAACGGGACGGCGGCAATGGGCTTCATCGGCCATCGTTACGCCGAGGCGATCGCGACGGCAACTTTCCCGCTCTAGCCCCCGGCCAGCACCCAGCAGGCCCGGCGCGGCCACTGTGCTCACTTTTGTGCCTGCCCCGGTGCCGCCGGGGAGTCGCCCACGTCACCGCTCCCGTCCAGCGCGAGCGCTTCATCGCCGACCTCTATCGGTCGCCCCGCGATCCTCGCACCGGAAGATACCCCCGACCCCAGCGGAAAGTGTGAGCGACGAGGTGGGCCAGAGATTGCATCGCGCCAAGGCTCGGCGAGCCTATCTGCTGGGTAGCCTGCCCGACTGAAACCCTTCACAACCCGTGCGTTCTCTCATCT
>CAZKYJ010000615.1:0-3823 GCA_964556355.1 uncultured Verrucomicrobiales bacterium
GGTCGCCCGAAACGAGGTGGGGGTCGAGGTCGGCCGGTTCCGTACCGTTCGCGTAGAGGAGGATCTTGTCCCGCGTTGCGCGGTCGACCCGGGTCTCCGTGCGGGAGCAGGCGTTGAGGCCGGCGAGGGCGACGCAGCAGAGGGCGGCGAGCGGGATGGACTGACGGGGGCGGGTGGCCATGCGGGTTGGGGATCGGGTTGGGAGGTGCTCGGGGAGTCTACCGGGAGATGGGGATCATGCCAGTCATCGGGCGAATTTGATCGGGCTAGGGCCCGCCAATCCCCAGCTTATCGACGAACGCTTCCATGTTCCTCTGCCGGCCGAGGAAGGCTTCGATGGACTCGGACACATCGCGGGAGTCGCCGGGTTCGAAGATCTCTTTGCGGAGGCGCATGCCGTAGGCGGGGTTGAGGAACGCGTCATTTTCCTCGAACACGGAGGCCATGTCGGCGGAGATGACATCGGCCCAGGCGTAGCCGTAGTAGCCGGCATCGTAGCCCATGAGGTGGCCGAATGAGGCGACGAAAGCGGTGTCTTCGGGTTGGGGGAAATACGTGTCGGCCACCACCGCATTGCCCACCTTGGCCGGGTCGGTCACCTGCTCGGGGGCGGCGTAGGAGTGGAGGTTGAGGTCGGTAAGTCCGTAGCTGAGCTGGCGGCGGTAGTGGGCTCCGATGGTCGCCTTCTGGGACTCTTCGAGCTTCTGCAAGATCTCGGCGGGGATCTTCTTCGAGGGGTCGCGGTAGTCGGCGGCAAAGAGGTCGAGCACCTCTTTCTTTTTCACCCAGTACTCGAGCACCTGGGAGGGTGCCTCGACAAAATCCCGCGGGACGCTGGTGCCCGCGAAACTGCTGGTTTTTGCTTCCGTTAGTACTGAATGGAGGACGTGTCCGAACTCGTGGAAGAGCGTCTCGACCTCGTCGAGGGAGAGGAGCGAGGGGGCGTCCTCGGAAGGCGGGGGAAAATTGCAGATGAGGGCGACGGTCGGGCGCTGCACGATCCCGTCAGGCTCCTGGCGCTCGATGATGATGCCGAACTGCGCGAAATGGTTGTACTTTCCGTCGCGGGGGAACATGTCGAGATAGAAGAGCCCGAGCGGCTTGCCCGTGGCCGTGTCGGTGATCGCATGGAGCGTCACGCCCTCGACCCACGGTGCCGGGTTCTCGATCTGCTCGATGGTGATACCAAAAATGAGCGAGTAGACTTGGAACATCCCATCGAGGGTGTTGGCGTAGGGGAAAAAGACGCGCAGCGCTTCGGTATCGATGCTGAAACGTTCTTTCATCAGTTTGTCTTGGTAGTAGCGGACGTCCCAGCCGTGGATGATGGCGTCGGCGTCGCCGGTCTCCGCGGCCTTGAGCTTCTGCAACTCGGCGATCTCGGCGTCGAACTTCGGCTGGAGGCGGGCCTCGAGGTCGTAGAGGAAATCGCGGACGGCCTTTTCGCTGCCGGACATGCGGGTCTCGGTCTGGAAGTCGGCCCAGGTGTCGTAGCCGAGGAGATAGGCGATGCGGGTGCGGAGCTGGATGACCTCGGTGAGGACCGGCAGGTTTTCGTCCATGGCGTGGAGGGCGCGAGCCGCGAGCATGCGGCGGCGCGTGTCCTCGTTTTTGGCGTAGTCCAGCACTTTGAGGTAGTGGAAGGTGACGTTGCCCAGCAGCGTGTACTCGTCGTCTCCCGTCTTGATTCCTTCCGCTTCGAGGAGCGAGTCGGGCACCCCTTCCAGCTCGGCTTTGGTGAAAGTGATGGGCTGTTTGAGCTCGCGGACATTCGTCTGGAACGCGGTCTCTTTTTGGCTGAGCTCTTTCTGCAAGGCCTCCACCTGCCCGCGTTTTTCGGCGGAAAGTTCGAAACCTTGGCGGCGGTAGTCGCGCAGCGTGCGCTCGTAGAACCGCCGCTGTTCGCCCTCGAGACCGGCGGGTTCGGTGGCGGCGTAGGCGGCGACCGCCCGGTAGATATCTTCGCGGTAGCCGAACCCGACCGAGAACTCGCGGAACCGCTGCAGGTGTTCGGTGGCCGCGGCGCGCAGGTCGGGATCGGTCGATGTGTTCTCGAGAACCTCGATCGGCGAGATCTTGTCCCAGGCGAGCGCGCTTAGCTGATCGAATGGAGCGATGGTGGAAGCATAGGTGGCCTCGGCCGGATCCTGGTTGGCGATGGAGTCGCCGATCTCGGTGAACTTCGCGATGACGCCGTCGATCGTCGCCTCGATGGCCGCCTCGGAATCCGGGAAGGTCGGAACGGTCAGGCGCACCCCAAATTTGTCGGCTTCTGCGCGGAGATCATCGATGGTGCGAAGGTCTGCCGCCGAGGTGAGGGCGGGGACCGCGGAGAGAACGACGAGGGCGCGCGCGAGGGCGGGGCGGAGGAGGGACGGGCTCATAAAACGAAATTGGATTGGCTGGACTGCGGGTTACGATGGCGCAAGGCAAGGCGGCGACAAGCAAGTTGCGCCAAGGAATAATTTATGATTAATTTAGAAATTGTGAATATTAAGATTCTGAGCATTTTGATCGTCGGACTTCCCGGGCTTGTCGTCGGGGAGGAGAGCCCTGCCTATCCGGCGGCCGGAGTCTTGCCAAAAGCGGAGACCGGGGCGCTCGGCTTTTCGGCGGAGCGTCCGGAGGCCGATGGCAGGGGCATCGTTGTCGCCGTCTTGGACACCGGGGTGGATCCGGGAGCCGCGGGGCTCAGCGTGACGCCCGCGGGCGATCCGAAAATCATCGGGATGGTGGATGCTACCGGCAGTGGAGATGTGAGGACCGACACGGTGGTACGGGCCGACGATGCGGGGGCGCTGCGGGGGCTGAGCGGGCGGATGTTGTACCCGGGCGAGGATTGGGTGAACCCTACCGGCGAATTCCATCTCGGCCTGAAGCCGGCCTACGAACTCTACCCGGCCGGGCTCGTCGCGCGGGTGAAACGCGAGCGGCGCCGGGAGTGGGAAATCGATCAGCGGGATGCCGAGAACACCCTGCGCGGGCGCATCGCGGCCTGGAAGGAGACCAACGAAGACCCCGGGCCCGAGCGGAAACGCGAATTGGACGATTTGGAAACCCAGCTCAAAGCGTTGCAAGACCTCGCGGAAAACTACGAGGATCCCGGGCCGATTTTTGACTGTGTCGTCTTCGGTTCGGGTGACGTCTGGCGGGCGGTCATCGATACCGACGAGGACGGCGACCTGACGGACGAGGCGTTCTTGACCAACTACGCTTTCGAGCTGGAACACGGCACCTTTCAAGACCAGTCCCTGCTGAACTACGCGGTCAACATCTACGACGGTGGCAACCTCCTTTCCGTCGTCGTGGATTCCGGGATGCACGGGACCCACGTGGCCGGTATCGTGGGCGCCTACTATCCCGAGCAGCCGGAGCTCAACGGGGTGGCGCCGGGAGCGCAGATCGTCTCGATCAAGATTGGCGACACCCGGCTGGACGGCATGGAGACGGGCTCGGCGCTGACCCGTGCCGCTATCGCGATCAAACAGTTTGGCTGCGATCTCGTGAACATGAGCTACGGGGAACCCACCCGCCTCCCGGATGGCGGACAACTCATCGAGCGACTGGCCGAGCTGGTGCGCGAGGACAACGTCGTCTTCGTCGCGTCCGCCGGGAACTCCGGGCCAGCGCTCTCGACGGTGGGGGCGCCGGGCGCCACGACATCGGGCATCATCGGGGTGGGCGCTACCGTCACGCCGGACCTGATGCGCTCGGCCTACGCGATGCATGAGCTCCTCCCTGCAGGGCAGTACACGTGGTCTTCTCGGGGCCCCACGAAAGACGGCGACTTGGGCGTGTCGATCTCGGCACCCGGCGGGGCGAT
>CAZKYJ010000616.1:0-281 GCA_964556355.1 uncultured Verrucomicrobiales bacterium
GCAAGGTTGTGATGGCGACATCGACGGCGAGCTCGCCCACCTGCTGGCGGCGCTGGGGGGCTGAGGCTTCCCGCCCCGCGAGATGCCGCTTGGCAGTTTGGCCGTGCGGTGGCAGCATGGTGGGCGTGTCCGAGGAAGTCTCTCCGCCCCCGTACCGCCGGCTTTCGGGGATCGATCCGGCCTCGCTGATCCGCCTGGGGCTCGGGGCGGATCCGGGCTCGCTCCCGCCGGCCGTCCCGGGATATGAAATCACCGAGGTGCTGGGGCGCGGCGGGATGGGA
>CAZKYJ010000616.1:291-3815 GCA_964556355.1 uncultured Verrucomicrobiales bacterium
GAGATCGTAGAGCCGATCGGCGCCGGCGGTATGGGACAGGTCTACCGCGCCCGTCAGGCGAGCCTGAACCGCTGGGTGGCGCTCAAAGTCCTCGCAGTCGGCGCAGGGGAGTCCGGATGGCTCCCCGAGCGCTTCGAGCGCGAAGCCCATGCCCTGGCCTCTCTCCGCCACCCGAACGTGGTCACGGTCTTCGACGCGGTCTGGCCCGGTGACGGCACCGTCGCCATCGCCATGGAGCTGATCGGCGGCGGGACGCTCCGGGAACGGCTTGCCGGCCATCCCGGGGGCTTGCCCATCGCCGACGTCCTCCACTGGGCACGCGGGATCGCGGGGGGACTGGCTGCCGCCCACGCGGCCGGGATCGTCCATCGCGACCTGAAACCGGAGAACATCCTGATCGACGAACACGGCACGGCGCGCGTGGGCGATTTCGGGCTCGCCGGGGGGAGCGCACCGGGCCCGCGCGGCGTCACGCTGGAGGGCAGTATGCTCGGAACGCCCGGCTACATGGCACCCGAGCAGCGAGATGGCGGCGTGGTGGGATCCCGCGCCGACGTTTTTGGCTTTGGCGTGATGCTCTACGAAATCGCTACCGGGCGACTGCCGCAGGGGAGCTTCCGCTCCCCCCGCGAACTCCGCCGCGAGGTGCCGGCGGCGCTCGATCACCTGATCCTGGAGATGCTCCGCCCGGAGCCCGAGCGGCGACCGGGGTCGATGGCGGAGATCGAAATCCGGCTGGCGAGAATGGCGGACCGGGGCATTTCCCGGCCCGTGCGCCGCGCGGCCGTCGCGGCGGGGATCGCCCTCATCACCGTCGGGGCGGTGTGGTGGATGGCGCGCCCGGGGGCCGCTCCCGAGGATGATACCTGGGCTCCGGTCCATTGGCCGGCCGACGTGGGGGGCGCCTCGCTCGCCGGGAGCTGGCACCGGGATGGCGATGCCGTCGTCAGCGGCGACGCGATCGCCCTCCTTTCGGTCGCGGATACGCTGCCTCCCGCGTGGCGTCTCCGTCTCCGGATTCAGCGGCTCGGTGGCATCCATTCGGTCGGGGTGTTCTTCCGCACGGAAAACGGAGTGGGCGAGTTCACCCTCGATGCGTGGGAACTCCATCTCGGCGGCGTCCAGAACGTCGACGGCCGGACGCTCCAAGCGGGAGGCGGCTTCGTCCAGGAGCTCGAGAGCGGCAGGATCTACGAGTGTGTGGTCGAGTTCCGCCGAGGGGTCGCACGAACCTGGCTCGACGGGGAACTCCGGGACGTGCGCGACCTTTCGGGGCGGTCGCTCGGGGTCGCGGAGCCGTGGCTTTGGGTGCCCGCTCCCGATGCTCCCGCGCTGGTCGTCGGCTCGTGGCAGAGCCCGTTCCGTTTCGAGGCGCTCGAAATTGTCACCCTGCCGTAACCGCGGGAGACAAACTCCCAAGAAGCGGGTGTATGGACTTCTCCCGACACCTCCTCTGGCTCACCGCGGCCCTCGCGTGCAGCATCTGCGTCCGGCCCGCGGCGGCGGAACTTCTGAACCGATGGTCATTCAACGAGGCCGCCAGCGCTGCCCTCCCCGGTACCGTGCTGGTCGATGCGGTGTCGGGCACGCCCCTGACCGTCCGTGGGCAAGGGGCCGTCCTCGATGGTGAACGCATCGTCCTCCCCGGGTCAACCGATGCCGGCGAACCCGAGGCGAGCATCTCGGCCTACCTCGATCTCCCGAACGGGATCGTTTCGACGAAGCGGGATCTCACCCTCGAGTTCTGGGCCGCGCCGCTCGCCGGCCGCGAGTGGGCGCCGCTCTTCGAGTTCGGGCGCTGGAGCGCGGCGGGCGACGGCTTCGGCGCGGCGGGGGAGTGGACCGGCCAGAGCGCCGCCACCCCGCCCGGCGGAACGCGGACGCAGAGCGCCATCGCCCTCCTCCTCAGCCGGGGAACCAACCTGGACCAGCAGCGGATGGGCGTCACCCGGGACGGGGTGCGGACCGGCTGGGACAGCGACCTCCCCACCGTCGCCGGCCAGACCTACCACTACGTTTTCATTATCACCGACGGGTTCGGCTCCGCCGGCAGCGCTGGCATGCAGGCCTCCTGGTATCGCGACGGCCAGCTCGTGGGTCGCCGCGACGTCGCCTACCGGCTCCAGGCGATCGACGACGTGAACTGCTGGCTGGGGCGAATCCAGTGGACCGATCTCGGGATGGCGAACGTCGCCTTCGACGAGTTCCGTATCTACGGCCATCCGTTCACCCCCGCCGACGTCGCCGCCAGCCGAGCGGCGGGGCCGGACGCCCCGTTCGCGCCGCCGGTGCTGCAGGCGGACTCGGCCGAGCTGCACCGCGGCCAGAAAGTCCTTCTCGACGTCCTGGCCAACGACCCCCCGGGGATCGCTGGAAGTTCGGTCACCGTGGTCGATCCGCCGGAGTTCGGCACCGCCGTCCCCGACGCCGCCGGACGCGTGCTCTACCACCACGCCGGAGGCGCGACCGCCGGAGACCAGTTCACTTACCGAGCCGGTGGTGCCGAGGAACCGGTAACCGTCACCCTGGCCATCGCCGACAGGCTGCGCCTCGCCAACCCGCGGCTCGACGTGCCCGCCGAACCGCCCGCCACCAGCTACGTCACAACGCCGGCGTTCGGATCGCTAACGTTCGACCAGCCCATTAACATGGCGACCATCCCCGGCGACTCCCGGCGCCTGTTGGTGGTCTTGCGGCAGGGGGCGATACGGCTGATCCCCGATGTGGGTGTCCCCGTGCCGACGTCGTCGGTTTTCCTCGACCTCGCGGGGCTGCTGGCGACCCGCGGCGAGGCCATCGGCACGACCTTCGACCAGGGGCTCATGAGCATGGCGATCCATCCCGATTTCATCACGAACGGGCGCTTCTTCGTGTTCTACTCGGTCCGCCAAATCGCTAGCGGCCTCGAGTATTTCCGCATCTCCCGCTTCGAGACGCTGCCGGGTTCGCCCGATGTAGCCGATCCCTCGTCGGAAGCAATCCTCATCCAGCAGCGCGATCCCAACGGCTACCACCTCGGTACCGACATGCACTTCGGCAACGACGGCTACCTCTACATTTCGACCGGCGACGGCGGGGGGCAGAACGATTCGCGGCGCTACGGCCAGCGAATCAACGGCGATTTCCACTGCGCCCTGCTGCGTCTCGATGTCGATAAGCGTCCCGGAAACCCCGAGCCGAACAACCACCCATCCGTCCCACGCGACAACGGTCTCGCCCGCTACTCGGTGCCCGGAGACAACCCGTTCGTCAGCACCACTGGAACGGTCAGCTTCAACGGTGTCTCGCTCCCGGCCACCGGCGTCCGCACCGAGTTCTATTGCGTCGGGCTACGCAACCCGTTCCGGTTCTCCGTCGATTCGCCGTCCGGGGAGATCTGGATCGGGGACGTCGGCCAAGACGCCCGGGAGGAGATCAACCTGGCCACCAGCGGGGCGAATTTCGGCTGGTCGTGGCGGGAGGGCGGGCTGCCTGGACCCAATGCCGGCGAGGCGGTGCCTGGGTTCGCTCCCGTCGGTCCGCTC
>CAZKYJ010000617.1:0-3813 GCA_964556355.1 uncultured Verrucomicrobiales bacterium
TTCCCCCCGACGATGCTAGCTTCGGCTACGAGCGTGGCACCGGCCTTTCCAAAGAGTGGGACCAGGCCACCACCTTCGGCGCCATCGAGGTACTCGATTTTCTGGACAAGCAGATCGACGACCTTGCCAAGACGAAGGCGGGCGATCCCGAGCGGGCGGAGAAGCTGAAGAACTTTTGTGCGGAGTTCGCGAAGATGGCTTTCCGCCGCCCGCTCTCGGACGACGAGCGCGAGCGATTTGTCGAGCGCCAGTTCCGCGAGGCCGGGGATGCCGACAAAGCGCTCAAACGGAGCGTCCTTTTCGTGCTGAAGTCGCCGCGGTTCCTTTACCCGGAACTCCCCCGGGAGGACGGCGCTGCGCCGGATGACCACACCGTGGCCGCCCGGCTCGCCCTCGCCCTTTGGGACAGCATCCCCAGCCGATGGCTTCACGAGGGGGCCGAAGACGGCTTCGCCGGCGAGCAACAAGTGCTCAACGTCGCGCGGCGCATGGTCGATGACCCGCGCGCCAAGCTCAAGCTGCGCGGCTTTTTCCACCACTGGTTGGAGATGGAGCGCGCCGGGAACGTGGCCAAGGACGCCGCGCTTTTTCCGGAGTTCGACGATGCGGTTCTCGCCGACCTCCACACCTCCCTCGACCTGTTTCTCGACGAGGTCGTCTGGGGCGAGGGGAACGGCGACTACCGCCAGCTCCTCCTTTCGGACGCGCTTTTCCTCAACGAGCGTCTCGGCAAGATCTACGGCAAGGACGTCGAGGGGACCGGTTTCCAGCGGGTCGCCTTCGATCCCCGAGAGCGCACCGGCGTCATCACCCACCCGTTCCTCCTTACCGCTTTCGCCTACCACCAGGACAGCTCGCCCATCCACCGCGGCGTCTTCCTCACGCGGAACATCGTCGGCCAGGAGCTCAAGCCGCCGCCCGACGACGTCAAATTCGAGGACGGGCGCTTCGATCCTACCCTGACCATGCGGGAGAAGGTCACGGAGATGACGCGGAGCAAGGCGTGCATGGCCTGCCACGGCACCATCAACCCGCTCGGGTTCAGCCTCGAAAACTATGACGCCATCGGCCGGTGGCGCACCGAAGACAACGAGAAGCCCGTGGATCCCGTCTCCGACTTCGAGACGGATGAGGGGCACAAGCTCCGGCTCAAGGGCGCGCGCGACATCGCGGAGTTCGCCGCCGGCAACGAGTCGGCCCACCGGGCCTTCGTGCGCCATCTTTTCCACCACACGATCAAACAGCCGATCGTCGCCTACGGTCTCGATGCCGATGATGCCATCCGTGGCCACTTCGCGGATTCGGATTTCAATATCCGCGAGCTGCTCGCGCGCATCGCCGCGGTCGCCGCCACCGAGGGCCGGATGGCGTCCGACGCCGTCGCCCGGCAGTGAAGCCGCCCGTGCCATTTCGATAGCGTTCACCGTTCCCGTTCGTATACCAATCCAAGCTATGACCACCCGTCGCCAATTTCTCCGTGAGCTCGGCGTTTCCGCTGCCGCCCTCCCGTTCCTCACGGGCCTTCCCGACCTGATGGGCGCGCCGCTGCCGCAACGTCGCCAGCGCCTGATCATCATGTTCTCTCCCAACGGGACGATCCCGGACGAGTTTTGGCCAGACCAGCAGGGCGCCGATTTCCAGTTCAAGAGCATCCTCCAGCCGCTCCAGCCCTTCCGCGACCGCACGCTCCTCCTCAACGGCATTTCCAACAAGGTGCGGGGCGACGGCGATCGCCACATGCGCGGCATGAGCTGTCTCCTCACGGGCACCGAACTCCTTCCCGGAAACATCCAGGGCGGCTCCGACACCCCGGCCGGTTGGGCCAGCGGGATCTCCATCGACCAGGAACTTAAGAATTTCCTCCAGTCGAAGAAGGATACCCAGACCCGATTCGGCTCCCTCGAGTTCGGGATCGCCGTGCCCGACCGCGCCGACCCGTGGACGCGCATGAGCTACACCGGTCCGAACAAGCCGGTCGCTCCCATCGATGACCCGAACCGGATGCTCGGCAAGCTCTACGGCCAGATGAAGGACAAGGACAGCCTCGTCAGCATCCTCGACGATGTCCGCGAGGACCTGAACCGCGTCGCGGGCAACCTCAGCGCACGGGACAAGTCGATGCTCTCCGACCACCTCGAACTGGTACGTTCGATGGAGCAGGAGATGGAGCGCGCCGATGAGAATTCCAGCCTCAGCCACCCTGTCCCCGAGATCGATCCGGGGATCGAGCTGGTCAACGACAACACGCCGGAGATCAGCCGGATCCAGATCGATCTCCTCGTCAATGCCATGGCCAACGACATGACCCGGGTAGCGACCTTGCAGTACATGCGCTCGGTCGGCCAGGCGCGTATGAATTGGCTCGGGGTCGAGGACGGCCACCATGGCTTGTCCCACGAGCCCGACGACGACACGAACGCACGGGAGAAATTGATGAAGATCAACACCTGGTTCGCCGGCGAGTTCGCCTACCTCGCCAAGCGCCTCTCGGAGACCCCGGAGCCCGGCGGCGAGGGAAGCATGCTGGACAATTCCCTCATCGTCTGGACCAACGAACTCGGCAAGGGGAACTCGCACACGCTCGACAACATTCCCTATGTCCTCTGTGGCGGCGGCTGCGACTTCAAGATGGGGCGCAGCCTCCACCTGCACACGAATGAGTCCGGAAACGCCCCGCACAACCGGCTCTGGCTGGCCATCGCCAATGCCATGGGGCATGACATCGAAACCTTCGGCAACGCCGAATTCTGCCAGGGCGGTGGACTGGATCTGACCTAGGGTTGGAGACGTTCCGAGCCCGGAGAAGCCCGCATGGTACGACTCTGCAGCTATCTTCTCGCCAGCTGTCTCGCCTCCGTCAGCGCTAGCGCCCAGGTACCCCGTTTCCAAGCGGTCCCGCTCCCCGGTGACGAGGTTTCCTTCCGCCGGGACGGGCGCGAACTGACCCGGTTCTACCATGCGGCCGACCTCGATCGCCCGTTCTTTTTCCCCGTCCGCGCCTCGTCGGATGCCTCCTTGACGCGGATGGGACACCCGCGAGATCCCATCAGCCACAGCCATCATAACTCGGTCTGGATGTCCCACCACGACGTCGGCGGAACCAGCTTCTGGGCGGACCGGGGTAGCGGAACCGGCCAGATAATTTGCCATGGGATCGAGGCCTTCGAAGACGCCGACGACTTCTGCGCCGCGACCGCGCGGATCCGCTGGGTCGTCCGGGACAGCGGCGAGCAACTCCTGGACGAGCGCCGGACCGCCAGCGTCCGCCAAGGCATCGGTGAGACCGATTGGTTCCTCGTCATCGAATCCACCTTCACGGTTCCGGACGGGCGCGAGCGAACGGTGTTCAACACCACGCCCTTCGGCCTGATCGGGGTCCGGATGGCGAAGTCGATCGGGGTGCACGACGGCGGTGGACGGATCCTGAACTCGGATGGAGCAGTGAACGAGGAGGCGGTGTTCCGGAAGCCCGCTCGCTGGGTCGACTACAGCGGGGACATCGGGTCCGATCTTGCCGGTGGCGTCACCCTGATGGACGCCCCGACGAACCCCGGCCACCCGCACCCGTTCCACGTGCGCAACGACGGCTGGATGGGGGTGTGTCTCACGCTGGGGGAACCGAGCGTCGTCACGAAGAGTGAACCCATGACCGTCCGTTACACGCTCTGGGTGCACGACGGCGTGCCGGACGCTGACGCGATTGAGAATGCTTGGGCGGAGGCGAACCGGGCTCGCTGAGAAGCTGTCTAAAAAGTCCTGTCAGCACCGATTCTGAAATCTCTAGGTTTAGAATATCGGCTGTCGTCTCGGCAT
>CAZKYJ010000618.1:0-3813 GCA_964556355.1 uncultured Verrucomicrobiales bacterium
TCCCCATCCGGAAGATTTCCGACCATTTGCGTCCTGCCCATCATAAAGTCCCTCTTGCTTGTTCCGCGATTGATATTACAATTTCTATAATTACCATACTTAAAGGGCAGGTTAAAGGTGCATTTTCTAAATATTTCAGCTTTCCGTATTCTCCTCGGCAGAGTAAAATCAAGAGGGATTACTATTATGGCCGGATGCCTGTTGCTGGGGGGGGTGGGGGATCGCTCACTTCACGCCCAAGCACCTCCGCCGGAAAGCTACGGAATTTACACCATGACCTTCGAACCGGGTTACCACGCTTTGGGATTCAGCCTGCTCAATCCGGCCATCGCGCAGGCGACGGTCGGATCGGTGGCCGACCTGGGCGGTGATCGGGTGGGGGCTCAGGTGGAGGCGGCCGGGTTGGCTCCGTGGCTGGAAAGCCACGACGGGGAGATTTTTCTGGAGGTTCTCGCGGTGCCCCAAGGGGGGGAAGCCTCGCTCTTGGCGCACCGTTTCGAGGTCGATGAGTCGGCCACCCGCGCCGGGCTAGCCGGGGGCGTCGCGACGACCTTGGTCCTCGAAAGCAACTCGCCGTGGAATACGGGCGGGTCGGCAGCCTCCCTCGCGGGCTGCCTGGTCGAGATCACCCCCCATCGCACTTTGGCTCAACAGCTCCCGCCCGAGCTCCTGCACCCCGACTTCAGTTTTTCCAAGGCAGACCAGGTTCAGGTATTCCGCGACGGGAGTTTCGAAACGTATTTCGTGCTCGGGGAAATCGGGAGTTTTGCCGAGTGGCGGAGGGTGGGAGGCGTGTCCGATGGATCGATGTCCCACCTCGTCCTCCATCCGGGGGAGGGGGTGTATTTTGTCCGTTCGCGCAAGAGTCCGGGTGCGGTCGAGCTCACCTTCTCGGGCAGGGTGCGCCAGGGAGGCTTCGTCCAGCCGCTCGTGGAAGGGGTCAATTTCATTGCCGAAGGCCACCCCTACACCAGGACTTTCGTCGAGCGCAATGCCCTGGGTGGCACGTTCACCGGATCGTTCTCCTTCAACCAGGCCGACCAAGTGCAGGTTCCCGACGGGAAGAACTATGACAAGTACTACCTCGCCTCGGATGGCGGGAGCTACTCCGAGTGGTTCCTCTTTGGGGGCGACAATTCGCCTCAGAGCAACGCTCCCGTCTTCGATTTCCGGCGCGCCGTCTTCATGGAGCGGAACCTGCCTGACCCCCACTACCGCCTGGAGGCTCCCTGGCTGAACTAGATTCTGGACCCGCCATGATCATCCGTCCCCAGGTCCCGTCTCGTGCCCGCTGCCACCCAGCGGTCGTCCGCGCGCCCGTTTGGGTGCGGGGTGGGGGCTTGGCGATTGGCATGGCGCTCGGCATGGCGGCCACCGCCGAGGCCTCGCGCTCGATCAACTTCGGAAGCACCCTGAACGCGACCAATCTGCAGAGCGACGGATCGCCAATGGATGTCACCTTCACCTTCGAACTCGGCGTCTTTTCCGATTTCGTTCCCCAGCTGGAGAACATCGATCTCTGGACGGCCGACTGGACGGCGCTGCAGGACTCCGCGGGGAACCCGGCCGCCGCTCCCTACGACTCCTCGCCGCTCTTCCCCGGCGCCTCGGTCTTCGTGAACAACTTCGAGGGAACGGCACAGATCATCGAGAATGTCAGTGACCCGGGCTCGCCCTACGCGCCGGGTAGCCAAGCCTACATCTGGGGGTTCACATCGCGGGAGGTCGGAGTCCAGAGCGAGTGGATTCTTCTCACCAACGCCGCGTGGATCTTGCCCGTGGTGCCGGACGACGGCATGCCCTCGCCATTCTCTCTCGATTTCGCGGTCTCCGACGCGGGTACCGTCGCGACGGTCGGATCGGTCAACCCGGACTACGCCACCGCGGGGGACACGCCGCATCTGGTCTCCGCACGGGTGGTGCCCCAAGCGGTGCCGGCGCCCGAACCCGCCTCCGCCCTCCTCGTCCTCATCGGGGCGGGAACCCTCCTCGCGCGTCGCCGCTGGCCCGCTGCTCCAACCGCCTACGATCCCACATGAAGAAGCCCGTGCGCAGCCTCCATTCCCGCCTTAGCCACCCGCCCGGCCGGCTGCGGTCCGTCCTGCTCGCCGGGCTCGGCCTCGCCCTGCTCCCCTCGCTCGAGGCCACAACCATCAACTTCGGCAGCTCGATCGACGCGTTGAACATCTGCTCGGACGGCAGGCCGCTCGACCGGGGCTTCACCTTCCAGCTGGGTAGCTTCGCGCCCGGGTTTCACCCGACTTCGACCAACCGGTCGCAGTGGGCGGCGAATTGGGTTCCTCTCACCGATACCGCCGGCGATCCCCTAGCGTCGGCCACGGTCCGCTACGACGATTCCTTCCTCCTCCGGGCGATGGGGCGCGAGGTCTACGCCAATTCTTTCGCGGGGACAACCGAGCTCTCCCACAACCAGAGCCCGTTCCGCCCGGGCGCGCGCGCCTTCCTTTTCGCCTTCGATGGTGCCACGCCCGCTACCTCCAACCAATGGCTCGTGCTGAGCGATCCCGCATGGCTTTGGCCCGACTCCTCGGTTTTTTCCCCGGCCCAGAGTTTTTCCGTGACCGAATCGACGGTCGCTCTTCTCGGCCGCGCCAACGATACGGCCACCGGCGCCCAACTGGTGTCTGCCCCTGTCGGAGAGGCCACGCCCCGGCAGAGCTATGCGGCATGGATCGCCGGCGTCATTCCTCCCGACTTCGCCGACCTCGCCACCGCCCCTTGGCTCGTCGATCGCGCGGCCGATCCGGATGGCGACGGCCTCACCAACCTGGCGGAGTTCTTCCTCGGTTCCCACCCGCTCGTCGCCGGCGAGGCGATGCCGGTGCGGATCCGGAGCGATGCGGATCCTCGCCTGATGCAGATCTCATTTTCCCGCTCGAAATCGGCCGCAGCCGTCGATGGTTTCATCGAACGGAGTGCCACCTTCTCCGCGTGGGACGCGCCCGACATCGAAGACGTCATCATCGAAGATTCCGGAGACACCGAAACCATCACCTTGCGCGTGCCCGTTTTGCCGGAAGAGCCCGCCGGGTTCTTCCGCCTGCACGTGATCGGCGACTGAGAGGTTCCCGGATTCCGACTATTGCACTTTCGCTAGGATCTCGGTATGGTCGCCCACGGAGCAGTGGCCGCCCGGCCTGCCGACGGTCGCATAGCCATCGCTCCTAACATCACTCTGAAAAATGGCTTTTTCTTCCCGATCCGCATTCTGCTGCGCCCACATCCTTTTGGCGGGGTGGGTGGCCTGTGGCACCATGGCAACCCCACGAGCAGTGTTCGGGCAGCAAGGTCCCGGCGAATCGGCTGCGACCTACATCATCGGCCCCGGGGACGTCTTCAACCTCCGGCTGCACGGAATCGCCGATAGCGCGATCGAAGGTGTCCCGGTACAGTCCGATGGGACGCTCAGCTACGCTGAGGCGCGGCGTATCCGCGTCGAAGGGATGACTATCCCCGCTGCCCGGGAAAAAATCGAACTCGCACTGGCTGAGTCGCTCCGCTTCCCCAAACTCATCATCACGCCCGTTTCGCTCGGGAGCAAAAAATACACCATCCTCGGCATGGTCGGTGGCAATGGAACCTATCCCATTTCCGAGCGGGTCACGCTCCTCGATGCCATCGCGCGCAGCGGCGGCATCCGCGAGGGTGACGTCGATTACGACCGTTCGTTTCTCAGCCGCAACGGCAGCAAGATCCCCGTCGATTTCAAACGTCTCTACACCCAGGGCGACGTGCCCCAAAACCTCTCCGTGCAAAATGGCGACTACATTTACATCGCCTCGACGCTCAACA
>CAZKYJ010000619.1:0-570 GCA_964556355.1 uncultured Verrucomicrobiales bacterium
CCTTCCAGGTCGCCGATCCCGGTGCCGATGGCGGTGATGAGGGTCTGCACCTCCTTGTTTTGGAGGACCTTGTCGAGACGGGCTTTCTCGACATTGATGATTTTCCCTTTGATGGGGAGGATCGCCTGGGTGCGCCGGTCGCGCCCTTGCTTGGCCGAGCCCCCGGCGGAGTCACCCTCGACGATAAAGATCTCGGAAATAGACGGGTCGCGTGACGAGCAGTCGGCGAGCTTGCCGGGGAGGCCACCGCCGGTCAGGGCACTCTTCCGGACGGTCTCGCGCGCCTTCCGGGCAGCCTCGCGGGCGCGGGCGGCGGTGAGGATTTTGTCGATCACCTTTTTGGCCGTGAGCGGGTTTTCCTCGAAGTGGCTGAGGATGCCCTCGTAGGCGATCGAGCTGACGATGCCTTCGACCTCGTTGTTGACGAGCTTTTCCTTGGTCTGCGAGCTGAATCGCGGGTTGGGAAGCTTGACGCTGAGAACGGCGACCAGGCCCTCGCGAGTGTCGTCGCCGGAGATCGCGGGGTCTTTGTCTTTGACGAGATTGTTCGCTTTGGCGTACTGGTTGATC
>CAZKYJ010000619.1:580-3809 GCA_964556355.1 uncultured Verrucomicrobiales bacterium
GGGTCAGCGCCGTGCGGAACCCCGTGAGGTGGGTGCCGCCGTCGCCGTTGGGGATCGAGTTCGCATAGCAGAGGATCTGGTCGTTGTAGCTGTCGTTGTACTGGAGAACGAGATCGACGTAGTAGTCCTCGCCCGCTTTGCCTTCCTCGATGATGTGGTTGCGCTTCCCGCGGATGGCGATGGGTTTCTCGTGGATCAGCGTCTTGTTCTCCCCGAGCTGCTCGACGAACTGCTCGATCCCCCGGGCGTAGAAAAACGAGTCTTTGCGGGCGCTCTCCGCGCGCTCGTCGATCAGGTTGATAGTGAGCCCCGGGTTGAGGAAAGCGAGTTCCCGAAGGCGCTTGGCGAGGCGGTCGAAAACGAACTCGGTGGTGATGGTGAAGATCGTGGGATCCGGGAGGAAAGTGATCAGGGTTCCGGTCTTGGTCTTGTCCTCGAACTCGCCGATGACCGAGAGGGGCTCGACAGTTTTCCCCCGCTCGAACGAGATCATGTAGATCTTGCCATCGCGGAAGACCTCGGCCTTGAAATAGTCCGAAAGGGCGTTGACGCACTTCGCACCCACCCCGTGGAGCCCGCCCGAATACTTGTAGGCACCTTGGCCGAACTTGCCTCCGGCGTGAAGGTTTGTCAGGACGAGCTCGACCGCGGGGATGCCGAATTTCGGGTGCATATCGACCGGGATGCCCCGCCCGTCGTCGCGGATCGAGCAGGAACCATCGCCGTGGATGGTGACCGATACCGCCTTGCAGTAGCCCGCGAGATGCTCGTCGATGGAGTTGTCGAGAACCTCGAAAACACAGTGGTGGAGGCCGCGTTCATCGGGGTCGCCAATGTACATACCCGGGCGCTTCCGGACGGCTTCCAGACCCTCGAGCTTGTCGATCTGGGCGGCGTTGTATCCCTGTTCGCCACCGACTCGGGTGGCGGCGTCAAGGTCTTCGGAGTGGCTGTCTTGCGACGGGTCTTCGGCCATGGGGTAATCTCTAAATTGGGGAGGCGCGAGGGTCGGTCCCCCGCCCGCGGCGGGCGGGCTCCGGCGCGCGCGGAGTCCTGGAAGGAACGGTTTCTTTAGGGCGGGATAGAGGGGTCCGCAACTAATTGCTTGCGTCCGACGAGAGTGCTGCTACCCCGGCGTTTTCCGGGGCGAGATTGCACCTAGACTGGCGGCGATCCTGCAGTCTGCTAAGGCGATGAAAACATACGATTTCTTAGTGATTGGGGGCGGGAGCGCCGGGTATGCGGCGGCGCGCACGGCGGTCGAGCACGGGCTCGCGACGGCCGTGCTCGACGGGTCCGAACGGTTGGGTGGACTGTGCATCCTCCGGGGGTGCATGCCCAGCAAAGCGGTCATCGAGTCGGCGAATCGGAACCTCACGGTTCGCCGGGCGTCGGAATTCGGGATCGACGTGGGCGAACCAGCGATCGACGGCGCCCGCATCCAGAAGCGGAAACGGGCGCTGGTCGATGATTTTGCCCAGTATCGGGAGGACCAGCTGGTGGGCGGCCGCTTCGACCTGCTCCGGGCGACGGCGAAATTCTCGGGCACCCACACCGTGACGGCCACTCCGATCAACGGCGATGCGCCGTTCGAGGTCGGCTTTCGGACGGCGCTCATTGCAACGGGATCGAAACCGAGCAGCCCGCCGATCCCGGGCCTCGCGGAGACGGGGTTCCTGACCAGCGACGACACGCTCGCCCTCGAAGAAATACCGCCGTCGGTCATCGTCCTCGGCGGCGGTGCGATCGCCCTCGAGGCGGCCCACCTCCTGGAAGGCCTCGGCTCCGAAGTGACCGTCGTCCAGCGGAGCGCCCACCTGCTCACCGGTCTCGATCACGACCTGGCGGACGAACTCCAGGCCGCGATGTCCCATGGCCGCCGCATCCGGATCTTCACCGGCACCGAGATCACTGGCGTGGCGGCGACCGCCGACGGCGGCCGCGCCGTCACCTTCCACCACGGCGGGATGACCGAACGGGCGGAAGCCTCGACCCTGCTCTGCGCGCTCGGGCGAGACCCGGCCACGCGGTCGCTCGACCTCGAGGCAGCCGGGGTAGAAACCGAGCGAAAAAAGGTGGTCGTCGGCAAGGACCAAGCTTCCTCCGCACCCCACATTTTTGCGGCCGGCGACGTTTGCGGCCCCTACGAGATCGTCCACCTCGCTATCGAACAAGGCGAGGTGGCCGCCACCAATGCGGCTGTCGCCTTGGGCAAGCTGGATGCCGGCCGCCGCCGGACGATGGACTACCGGCTCAAGCTCTACGGGATCTTCACCCACCCGCAGGTCGCCGGCCTGGGCATGAGCGAGATCGAGGCCGCCGAGCAAGGGCGGAAGGTCGTTACCGCCCGCGCGCGCTTCGACGACCACGGCAAATCGATGGTCATGGGGGAGACGGACGGATTCGTCAAACTTATTGCCGACGCGGAGTCGAAAGAAATCCTCGGCGCGGGCGCCGTCGGCCCCGAGGCGGTGGAGCTCATCCACGAGATTGCCGTCGCGCTCTACTTCCGGGCGACCACCGACGACCTCCTCGCGATCCCCCACTACCACCCCACGCTCAGCGAAATCTGGACTTACCCGGCAGAGGACATTTCCGAAGAAGTGGGCTGATCCGAGAATATCGGCGAGAACCCCGCGAATTCGCCTATCTCCGATTGACAGGAGAAAACCGCCTGCTTTCGTTCCGCCGTGCTAAAGAAACTCACTGGCGAAAGGCCGCCCATTCCGCAGGAACCAAAAGCAGCTCCGGCAGCGCCCAGCAGCCCTGCGCCATCCTATTCACCATCGTTGTCATCTCCGTCCCGTCCCACCCAATCCGATTACCCAACCCCGTCATCTAGCCCGCCAAACATGAGCTCCAACAAAAATATTCTCTCCAGCGACGTCGAAATCAAAGGCTCGCTCAAATTCTCCAACGACCTCATCATTGACGGTAAGATCGAGGGCGAGGTCATGTCCGACGGGAGCCTGACGGTGGGTGAGAACGCCGTCGTCAATGGTGAGATCAAAACGAAATCGGTCTCGATTTTCGGCAAGGTGATCGGCAACATCACCGTTTCTGACCGCTGCGAGCTGAAGGCGAACGCGATCCTCGAAGGCGACATCGCGGCCGGGACTTTGGCCATCGAAGAAGGTGCCACCTTCATGGGTAAATCCGCCGTTGGCTCCCGTGCCAGCGGAGGTGCCAAACCGGCCGCTCCCCAGTCCAGCTCTGGCGGCAGCAGCTC
>CAZKYJ010000620.1:0-3809 GCA_964556355.1 uncultured Verrucomicrobiales bacterium
GCTCCTCGAACCCGAGCTCGATCTGGACCTCGTTCACGAGCATCGTGTGAAACATCAGCGAGATCGCCGACCACACCGTGGTGATGCGTGGGATCGCCCGCGAGGCGGGCTACCGCACGAAAGTCGCCGTCTACAGTGCGGATGGCAAGGTCGATCCGGTGGGTGCCTGCGTGGGGCTGCGCGGGGCGCGGGTCAAAAACATCGTTCGCGAGCTCAACAACGAGAAGGTGGACATTATCCGCTGGAGCGATGACCCCCGCGAGTTCGTGCAAGACGCCCTCAAACCGGCGCAGATTAAATCGATCACCATCGACGAGGCGGCGCATCAGATCCGCATCACGGTGGACGAGGAAGAGCTTTCCAAGGCTATCGGTCGGCGTGGCCAGAACGCGCGACTGACGTCCCGCCTTATCGGTTGGGATGTCCAGGTCGAGCGTGACGAGACCAAGCACGAGCAGGTCATGAGCCGCGTTTCCGATGCCGGAGGCGCGCTCTCCACCACGCTGGAGATCAGCGAGGACGAGGCAAAGACCCTGGCCGGGATGGGCATGGTCGACCTCGAGGCGATCGTCACGGCCGACGCGTCCGACATCGCAGGAATTCTGGAGATCGATGCCGAGCGGGCAGATCGGATCCACGGGCGCGCGAAAGCCGCCTTCGAACGGGAAACCGCCTCGGCCTAGCGGCCGGCGAAACGAGTTCCCGCAATGAAACGCACCCCTTTACATGGCAACCAAATCCAAGAGAGCAACCACCCGGAGCGCCGCCGAAGGCGACGATGCCGTTTCGTCCAAAACTGTCGCTAAACAGAAAGAGGAGGCGCTGTCGCTTTTCGACGAGAAGCCGAAGCCCCGACGCCGCGCCAAGAAAGTTGCCGAGGAGGAGGCGCGGGCTGCCGAGGAGGCGGCCGACAAAGCCGCCCGACCGAAGAAGAAGGAAGCCCTTTCCCTTTTCGAAGAAGAGGAGCGCCGCCAGGAGAACCGCGCCAAAGGGGGGAAGAAGATCCTCGACGAGGCCGAGATCGAGAAGAAGAAAGGGGGCGGGGGAGCGCTCCGCCCGATCTCCCAGCTCAAAGCGGGAGACGAAGAGGTTCGCCAAGCTCGCCTCCGGGGAGAGACTCCCGCCGATACCGCTGCCGCGGCCTCTGACGCTGCGGCCGAGCCGGAAGATCCGGACTCCGAAGCCGGGGCACCGGGCGACGAGGAAACCGATTCGAACATCATCCACATCAAGCCGCCGATCATCGTCAAGGACCTGGCCGAGCGGATGGGGCTCAAGCCGTTCCATCTGATCAAGGACCTGATCGAACTCGACGTCTTCGCTGACACGAACAAGTCGATCGAGCCCGAGATAGCGGCCAAGCTTTGCGACAAGCACGGATTCGTCTTCGAGAAAGAGCGCCGCGCCAAAGGTGCGGGTGTTCACAAAGTCGAAGAGGTCATCGAGGAGCCGGCTCCAGTCGAGGTCGAGGAGGCGGAAGAACTCAAGCTGCGTGCGCCGATCGTGACCTTCATGGGGCACGTGGATCACGGCAAAACCTCGTTGTTGGACGCGATCCGCAAGGCCAATGTCACGACCGGCGAGGCCGGTGGTATCACACAACATATTGGTGCTTACAGCGTCACGCACGGCGATCATTCCATCACCTTCCTCGATACCCCGGGTCACGCAGCCTTCAGCCGGATGCGTGCCCGTGGTGCGCACGTCACGGACATCGTGGTGCTCGTCATCGCCGCCGACGACGGGATCATGCCCCAGACGATCGAGGCGATCGATCACGCCAAGGCGGCCGGCGTGAAAATCATCGTGGCGGTCAATAAGATCGACGCGAAGAATGCCAGCCCCGATCGGGTGAAACAGCAGCTCCAGAAGCACGATCTGGCGCCCGAGGAATGGGGTGGCGAGACGCAGGTGGTCGACGTTTCCGCCAAGACCGGTGCCGGCATCGACGCGCTCCTCGAGATGATGGTTCTGGAGGCGGAAATGCTCGAGCTCCAAGCGAATCCGGACGCGGTGGTCCGTGCCCCGATCATCGAGGCACGGGTGGTGGCGGGACGGGGTCCTACCGCCACCGTCATCGTTCAAACCGGCACGCTCAAGATTGGCACCCCGTTCATCTGCGGCCCGATCTGGGGGAAAGTGAAGTCTCTCATCGACGACCAGGGCAAGCCGATCAAAGAGGCCGGACCTTCGACCCCGGTGGAGGTCATCGGCTTCGACAGCCTCCCCCACGTCGGTGACGAGCTCGTCGAGATGGAAAGCGAGCGCGCCGCTAAGAAGCTCGGCGATGAGCGGGTGGCCGAGAAGCGCCAGGAGAAGCTGGCCAAACCGGTGCGCTCCAGCCTCGACAAGCTCCTCGCCGGGAGCGGCGGTCGCCCGAAGCTTCGGGTCGTGCTCAAAACCGACGTGCAGGGCTCGGTCGAAGCGATCCTCGGATCGTTCGAGGAGATCGAGAGCGAGAAGATCGACCTCGACGTCCTCCACTCCGCAGCCGGAGCCATCACGGAATCGGACATCCTTCTCGCCAGCGCCTCGGACGCCATCGTCGTCGGTTTCAATACGAAGGTCGAATCGAAGGCGGTGAAGGCCGCCAAGTCCGAGGGCGTCCAGGTAAAGCTTTACAGCGTCATCTACGAACTGCTCGACCAGGTGAAGGAGGCCATGCTCGGCCGTCTCGATCCGGAGCACCGCGAGACCGTCATCGGCCATGCCGAGGTCAAGCAGGTCTTCCGGGTTTCCCGTTCGCGCGTCGGTGGCTGCATGGTGACCGATGGCCGGATCAACCGATCCGCCCGCGCCCGGGTTCTCCGCGACGGGCAGCCGGTCTACGACGGTGGCCTCGCCACCCTCCGGCGCTTCACGGAAGACGTCAACGAGGTGCGCAACGGCCTCGAGTGCGGCATCAAGCTCGGCGACTTCAACGAGTACGAGGTCGGTGACATCATCGAGTGCTACGAACTCGAAAAACTGCAACAGACCCTCTAGACGAGCTGGTGAACCACCGAATCCTGCGAGTTCAGGAGCTGCTCAAGCGTGAGATCAGCGATGTAATCAATCGCGATTTCACCTTCGACGGGGCTCTCGTGACGGTGAACAGCGTCGATGTGACGCCGGATCTCAAGCAGGCGCATGTCTTTATCGGAGTTGTTGTCGGGCGAAAGAAAGGCGTCGCCGGTGAGGAGTCAGTGATCGACCGGCTGAACAAGCGCCACGGGTTTATCCAGAAGCGCATGAAAGGTCGCGTCGTCTTGAAATACACACCCGTGCTCAGCTTCCGCCTCGACAAGTCCGTCGAGCGGGGGGTGCATATCGTCGATCTTTTGAATCGCATCGAAGTGCCCGAAGACACGCCCGAGGGTGCCGGGGAAGATTGATGACCCAGCGATCAGAGAGCCGTTTTGCCGCGATCGCGGAGCTGATCGAAGGTGCCGAGTCCTTCGTCATCGCCAGCCACGTCCGACCTGACGGGGACGCCATCGGTTCCGCCCTCGGGCTCGGCGAATGCCTGCGGGCGATGGGGAAGAGCGTGACGGTGCTCAACGAGGATGGGGTTCCCGAAAACCTCTCCTTCCTTCCGGAATCCGGCCGTGTGCAGCGCCCGGGCAGCGGGCCGGTGGTGGCGGATGTCGCATTCGCGCTCGATACGGCGAACCGCGAGCGGCTCGGGGAGAACGTTCTCGCCGCCATCAACGCCCCGACCTGGGTCAATATCGACCACCACATCAGCCACCCCGGCTACGGGGACGTCAATCGCATCGATACGACCGCGCCCGCCACCGGCGAGATCATTTTCGAGCTCGTCCGCGCCC
>CAZKYJ010000621.1:0-3809 GCA_964556355.1 uncultured Verrucomicrobiales bacterium
ATCTCCCGTTCCCTCCCGCCGCCCGGGACAACCTTTTCGTGGCGATCTCGACGGATACCGGATCGTTTCAGTATCCGAACACCACGGCGCGCACCTACCGCATTGGCGCGGAACTCATCGATGCGGGTGCGGACGTGGGTGACCTCTCACAGAATACCTACGATAGCCAACCGCCCCGACGCATCGGCTTGATGAAAGCCTTCCTCGGGTCGATGGCGATGCATTCGGGCGGGAAGCTGGCCACCGGATCTCTCGACCAGGCGACCGCTGTCGAACTCGGGCTCGAGCCGGGGGATACCGAGGGACTCATCGATTTCGTCCGCTCGATCCAGGGGGTTCTCGTGGCCGTTTTCTTCGAGGAGCAGCCCGACGGGAAAGTCCGCGTGAGCATGCGCTCGAAGGCACGGGAGATCAACGTCTGCGAACTCTGTGCGCTCTTCGGGGGCGGGGGGCACTCCATGGCCGCCGGGGCGCGGTTGACGGGTCCGTTCGGCGCGGCGCAGGCACAGGTGATCGCCGCCGTGGAGGCAAGGATCAGGGAGCTAGATTTGTAACAATGGAAGATATCAATGGTGTTTTGTTAGTGGATAAGGGCGGGGGCATGACCTCCCATGACGTCGTCGCCGTCGCCCGCCGCACGCTCGGGATCAAGAAGATTGGTCACTGCGGCACGCTCGACCCGATGGCGACAGGGTTGCTCATCCTCGTGATCGGGCGTGCCACCAAGATCCAAGATTTGCTCATGAGCGAGGACAAGGTCTACGAGGGGACCATCCGTCTCGGTGCGACCACGAACACCCAGGATCGCGAAGGTGAGGTGATCGAGGAACGTCCCATTCCCGAGGGGCTTGACGAAGCGAGGATCCGGGAAGCGTTCGACGGCTACCGCGGGGACTTTCATCAGGTCCCCCCGATGGTCTCGGCGATCAAGAAAGATGGTGTCCCGCTCTACAAACTGGCGCGGAAGGGCAAGACGGTCGAGCGCGAGCCGCGCCTCGTCCACGTGTTCGGCTACGACATCCTCGGTTTGGAGCTGCCGGACATCCATTTCCGGGTCACCTGCAGCAAGGGCTTCTACGTCAGGACCTACGCCAACGACATCGGCGAAAAGATCGGCTGCGGCGCGCACCTCGGGGCGCTCCGCCGGACGCGATCGGGACATTTCAGCACGGATATGAAGGACAACGTCGTGACATTTGAAGAACTCAAGGCGGGGCCCCGGGAAGATGTGCTGCCGAAGCTGATGAGCTTGCGTGATGTCTCCATCCTCCGGGGCGCGTGAACGTCCTCAGGGCCATCCCCGAACTGGCGTCCCTGCCGGGTCCGGTGCACCTGGCCATCGGCGTATTTGACGGTGTCCACCTCGGCCATCAGAAGGTGGTTCGCCGGGCGCTCGACGGGGCGTCGAGAGACGGTGGCAGTGCGGCCGTCGTCACCTTCGACCCGCATCCCCTGAGGGTGTTGCGCCCGGATCTCGCGCCGCGGCTGCTGGCCTCGGGGGATCACAAGATCCGGCTCCTCGGCGAACTCGGCGTCGAAAACGTGCTCGTCGTGCCCTTCGATGCCGGATTTGCTGCCCAGCCGGCCGACGGGTTCGTTCGTGCATTGGCTGCTTCTGCCCGGCCGCTCAAGCAGATCTGTGTCGGCTTCGAGTGGCGCTTTGGCCGGGCCCGGGGCGGCGATATCCACCTGCTCACGGACCTTGGCGAGGAACTCGGGTTCGAAGTCACCGGCATCCCTTCGTTCAGGATCGACGGGGAGACCATCAGTAGCACGCTGGTGCGGGAGGCGGTCAAGGCGGGGGATTTCGTCCGCGCACGACGGTTTCTCGGGCGCGACTACACGGTGCTCGGCACGGTCATCGAAGGCCGGAAACTCGGACGCACGCTAGGCTTCCCCACGGCGAATCTGCTCGCCCATAACGAGCAGCTCCCCCCCAGCGGCGTCTACGCGGTGCGCGCCACCATCGAAGGGGAAGACCTCACCGGCGTCGGCAATCTCGGCCTCCGCCCCACGGTCGAGGGCGGAGGTGCTCCCCAGCGGCGGCTGGAAATCTATTTCTTCGATCTCGAGGGAGACCTCTACGGGAAGGACGTCGAGGTCTGGTTCGATCGATTCATCCGGGACGAGCAAAAGTTCGCGGATCTCGACGAGCTGAAAGCGCAGATAGCTCGGGACGTCGACGCCGCGCGCAGGGAGTTCGGCGGGCAGGCCGCCCGGCCCGGGCGTTGATTACTCACCGCAGTCCATCATGCGGGCTTCCTTGCGGCGGGTGGCGGTACCGGCACCGGTAATGGTCCGTCGTTATTCCCGTTTGCTCCGCTCGCGGAGATCGAATTTGATCGGCAATCCGGTGAACGACGCGCGCGCGCGGATCTGGTTTTCTAGATACTTGGCGTAGGTATCGGTGAGGTAGAGCTTCTTGTTGATAAAGAGTACGATGCGGGGCACCGGGAGTGGCGTCTCCACCTTCTTTTTTGCGAGCGTGGCGTAGAGGATCTTGAGCCGCTTGCCCGATTTCATGGCCGGCGGGGGGTTCTTTTCGAAAGCCAGCTCCAGCATCCGGTTCAGTTCGCCGGTCGGTGGTGCCTCGTTGGCGGCCTGTACGATCTTGGCGATCGCCTTGAAGATCTGGCCGATATGGTCACGCTTGAGCGCCGAAACCGCGACCATCGGGGCGTAGGTGAGAAAGAAGAGCTCGCGGCTGACGTGTTCCTTCAGCTCCTCCAGCCGCTCGTGGTGGCGGCCGTCCGGGTGAAAGAGGTCGAACTTATTGAGGATGATGAGGCACGGTTTGCCCGCCTCGAGAATGAGCTGGGCGATCTTTCGATCCTGCGAGGTCACCCCGGTGGCCGAGTCGATGACGAGGGCGCAAACGTGGGCGCGGTGGATGCTTTTCTCGGAGCGCATCGTGCTGAAAATCTCGACGGTCGAGTCACGCCGGTTCTTGGGGCGGATGCCGGCGGTATCGATGAGGAGATATTTTTGGCCGCCGTGCACGTAGGGGATGTCGATGGCGTCCCGCGTGGTTCCGGCGACGTCGCTGACGATCGTTCGCGAGTCTTTGAGAATCGCATTGACCAGCGATGATTTCCCCGCGTTCGGCTTTCCCATGAGGGCGAGCCTCATCTCCATCCCGGAGGGCTCTTCCCCGGCGAGGATCTCTGGGGTCTTCCCCTGCCTGGCCAGCTCGGTGGTGATGCGCTCGAGCAGCGCTTCGAACCCCGCGCCATGGGCAGCCGAAATCCCCTGGGGGCGATCGAACCCCATGCCTTCAAACTCGCTCTGCACGTGGGCCTGTTTCGCGTGGTCGAGCTTGTTGACCACGAGGATGACCGGCGTATTCGCCTTGATGAGCTTGACGGCGACGTCCCGGTCCACGGGGGTCTTGCCGTCGCGCCCGTCGACGACGAAGAGGATCAGGTCGGCGGCTTCGATGGCGATGGCCACCTCGATCTCGACCTGCGCGCTGAAGCTCTCGTCGGCGGCGCCGCCGATGCCCCCCGTGTCGATCAGGGAGAAAGGGAACTCGCCGGTGGTGCAGGTCGCGGCAACACGGTCGCGGGTCACTCCCGGCTGGTCGTGGACGATCGAGATTCGGCGTCCCGCGAGGCGGTTGAAGATGGCGGACTTGCCCACGTTGGGGCGACCGACGATGGCGACGGTTGGGTATTGCCCGGATGAGACGGCGTTGGACACGAGAGCTTAGGTGGGAGAATGGTTGAGTGGTCTAGGTGTTCCGACGCACCCTATTCGGGGTCGCCGACCCCGGCGGCGTGGATGCGGCGGAGCCCGTCGAACGAGTAGAC
>CAZKYJ010000622.1:0-3806 GCA_964556355.1 uncultured Verrucomicrobiales bacterium
GGATCGAGGGCGCGATGCTCACCGCCGACCACACCTGTGTGAACCCTGACGGGAAGGTGCACCTCACGGACACGACGACGATCGGGTTCGGCGAACAAGCGGACGGGGGGACCCGCTACATCGACTTCGCCATCACCCTCAAGGCACCCGCCGATTCTCCGGTGGTTTTCCGGGACACCAAGGAGGGGACGATGGCGATTCGCACCCACCCGAACCTCCGGTTGAACAACAAGCCGCCGATGAGCGCGGGGCAGGCCAAGAACAGCGCCGGTGACACCGGTGGAGAACTCTGGGGTAAAGCTGCCGCCTGGGTCGACTATTGGGGGGAGATTGACGGGAAGGGGCGAGGGGTCGCAATTTTCGATCATCCAAAGAACCCTCGGCATCCGACCACTTGGCACGCGCGTGACTACGGTCTGATTGCGGCGAACCCGTTCGGGGCGAGCTACTTCAACAAGTCTCCCAAAGGTACTGGAGACATGGTGATCGCCGCCGGCGAGTCGGTCACCTTCCGCTACCGTTTCGTCTTTTACGATTCCGATGCCAAGGGTTTCGATGCGGCGATGGCTTTCGAAGCGTGGTCCGCTGAGGCGGAGTAGGGGAGCCCGATTCGATAGGGTATTCGCAGCATCCCGCTGCCGAGGATGGGGGTGGTCCGCTTCCGGCTGTCACGCAGTGAGATCGCCGTGCACGTCCGATGGGGGGGACGCTCCCGTGGCCCAACGCTGCCGATCATTCACCAACTTGCGCACCTGTTCCCCCGATCCGCGGATGCTGGGGGCGGGTTCCTTCTGATCCGTTCTTTTTGCCATGAATTGGAAGCCTCTCTTCATCTCTGCTGTCGCGGTACTTCTGCCCGCCTCGCTTTCGCACGCTGCCCCGAACGTGCTCTTCATCGCGCTCGATGACCTCCGTCCGGAACTGGGATGCTACGGGAAGGAGCAAATCATCTCGCCGAACATCGACCGTCTGGCGGCACGCGGGATGGTGTTCGAGCGCGCCTACTGCCAGGTCGCCGTGTGCGGCGCGTCGCGGGCATCATTGCTGAGTGGCCTGCGCCCGGAGTCAACCGGCTGTTGGACCTACAACACCCCGTTGCGCTCGCAGCGCCCGGAGGTCATTACGCTCCCGCAGCATTTCCGGGACAACGGATACGCCACGGGGATGCTCGGGAAGATCTATCACAGCGCAGGTGACGACGCAGCGTCGTGGAGCGTGAACATGGACGCCCTGGCGCCCCGTAGGGCGGGGAATGGTCGGAGCTACGTGGCGACCCCGGACGAGGCGTTCGTCCCGCACGCGCGACAGGAGGGCCGGCGGATGGGGCCGGCTACCGAGAATGGAGGAGATGCCGCTGACGAGGCCTACGTCGACGGGGAGAACGCCCGCCGGGCCGTCGTTGCCATGGAGGCGCTGGCGGCTGCCGGAGACCCATTCTTCTTGGCGGTTGGCTTTATCAAACCCCATCTCCCATTCAATGCTCCCGGGGAATACTGGGATCTCTACGATCCTGCGATGATTCCGATCCCGCCCCGTGAAGACGTCATCGCGAGCGTGCCCTACGGGCGCTCTGACTGGGGAGAATTGAAGGCCTACTCGGACATCCCCGGCGACGCCGATACCTTGGACGATGCGATCTCCCGCCGCCTGATCCACGGCTATTATGCGGCGACGAGCTTCGCTGACGCGCAGGTCGGCAAGCTGCTCGATGCCGTTGGGCGGCTGGGGATCGCAGACAGTACTATCATCGTTCTGTGGGGTGACCACGGCTGGTATCTCGGTGACTTCGGAGACTGGTGCAAGCACACCAACTACGAGGTGGCGACCCACGTGCCGCTGGTGATCGCCGGACCCGGGGTGACCCCAGGACGGACGCGGGCGCTGACCGAGTTTGTCGACATCTTCCCGACGCTCGCGGAGCTGGCTGGACTGGAACGTCCCGGTCACCTCCAGGGAACGAGTTTCGTCCCCTTGCTCTCCCATCCCGAGCACCATTGGAAGGAAGCCGCCTTCAGCCAGTACATCCGCAACAAGCCGGGAGTCGGGGCGATGTTGGGCACGAGCGTGCGCACCGATCGCTATCGCTACACCGAATGGCGGAACCGAAGGACCGGCGCGCTGGACGCGAAGGAACTCATCGATTTTGCCACCGACCCTGGGGCCGCGCGAAATGTTGCGGGCGATCCGGGATACGCGGAAGCGCTGGTCGGGCTGGCCGAACTGGCGGGCAAGAGCGGGGCGGGGGTGACCCCGCGCTGACGGCGCCGGGCACGGAGCCGATCGGATTCACCGAGGTCTGTGTTCGGGAAAATCCGCCCCGTAGCGTTCGAGGAGTGCCGGGACATCATTGGGCACACAGTAGATCTTCCCCCGAATGGTTTTCGTCTCGCCAGCCTCCAGCCCGCCGATGCGAAAGTCCGAGTGCAGGCAGCGGGCGACCCCTTGGAATAGCTCCTGGTAGGGCTCCCATGCCGTGGCGAAAACAAGGGACTCATCGCGGCTGAAACACCCGATGAGACCGTTGCTCGGGACGATCGGACTGAGCGGCCTCGGGTTGACATCAGTGCGGGGAACGCCGGCCGGGCACCAGACCTGGCCCGGGACGTAACGCGCCTCTTTCGCCCAGGTGGGTGTCGGCATCCGGGTCAGCGCGCCGTCGATAAAGAGGAAACACTTGGACAGGTAATCGTCGATGTCGCCGCTCGCCGGGTTGGGGGCGTAACCTGTAAAATCCCCGAGCCGCACGCAGGGCTGCGCCCAGTGCGCCTCGGATTCGAAGCCCGTCGGGTTGTGGGCGACGAGTTCGAAGGTGACCGTGTCTTCGCCTGCGGTGATCCGATGCTCGACGACGACACCGTCCTCGAGGGTATCGCGAATCTCCATGCGGGTGCCGTCGTCGCTGAGAGAGAGGAGTTCGCTCTGGTGCGGGATGACGGTGTGCTTGACCCAGTCGGCGTCGGTGGAACCGGGGCGGCAGTACGCTTCGAGATAGTTGATGCGAATCTCTCCGGCGGGGAGGTGGCTCCCTTTGATGACGAGCCAGTGGTGGTCGCGCTCGAGAGTCAGCGGATCGGCGGCTCCGGCCAACGCGATGCTGGCGGACAGTGCGAGGGGGGTGAGGAACGATTTCATGGCCAGGGCAATCTCGGCTCCCATCAATCGGGCGCAAGAAGTCTCCGGCGCACGAGGGGAGCAACCTTGTCTTGTGGTGCGAATGGATTCATTGTCCGTTCCGCTATGGACATGCCCCCCAAAAAGGTGCGATGTCTGCCCCGAGGAGTGTGTTCTTGGCAGTTTACGCTAGAGGGGGTCGGACTCGACGGAATGATCGAATTCTCCACCTTTGGTGAAGAGGGGGCGTTCGTGCTCAACGGCACCTCGTTTCAGGTGCGGAAACCCGGTCGGTTGGGATTCATGAAAGGAATGTGGATTGTCGAAAGCGGGTCGGAGCGAGTGTTTGAAGCCAAGAAAGATCTCTGGGCGCGATCGTTCCATATCTCCGGCCAGTCCGTGTGCGGTCGGCTCAAGGCGAGCTCCCCGTTCGGCCGGGAGATGCAGCTGGAGGGGGCGGGGAAGCGATTCTCCATCATACCCGCGCACGCATTCACGCGCCGGGCGGAGATCGTCGGCCATTGGGACGATGACACCCTGGTCGTATTTGCGTTCTGGCTCGCCGCGCTGTGCTGGCGAAGGTCCCAGAACGCGGGTGGAGCGGGGGGTGGCGGTGGATGATTGCGCTATGGAATCCGGAGGTCCGCCGTCACGGCCCGGGGGAACTGGGGGCGACAAGGCGAGGCGGCCCTGGC
>CAZKYJ010000623.1:0-3805 GCA_964556355.1 uncultured Verrucomicrobiales bacterium
GACATCCGTTCGCGGAACGTCTCGAAGTGCTGCTGGGCGAGAACGGTCGTCGGCACGAGGATGGCGACCTGGGTGCCGCCCATGACGGCTTTGAACGCGGCGCGGATGGCGACCTCGGTTTTTCCGAAGCCGACGTCGCCGCAGATGAGACGATCCATCGGGCGCTCCTGTTCCATGTCGCGCTTCGTTTCCTCGATGGCACGCAGCTGGTCCGGGGTCTCTTTGTAGAGGAACGAGCTTTCGAATTCGAGCTGCCACTTGGAGTCGGCGGGATGGGCGTAGCCGGTGAGGGTCTGGCGCTCCGCCTGGACGGCGAGGAGCTGGCCGGCGTAGTCTTCGATCGACTTCTCGGCGGCGGCGCGGGCGCGCGCCCACTTCGGCTCGCCGAGCTTGCTGAGGTTCGGGCGCTGGCGGCCCGCTCCGACGTAGCGGGAGACGAGGTGGGCGTGCGGGAGCGGGACGTAGAGCCTGGCGCGGTCGGCGAACTCGAGGGCGAGAACGTCCTCCTGGGTGCCGTCTTCGGCGCGTGATTCGCGCCGGACGAGACCCTCGTAGCGAGCGATGCCGTAGTCGAGATGGACGACGTAGTCGCCCTCCGCGATATCCCTGAGGTCGGCCGCCGCGCGCCTGACGGTGACGTTCGTCTCGCGGACGAATACGCGGCGGGCGCGGGCATGCTGGTAGCGTCCGAAAATCTCGGCGTCCGAGAGTACGGCGAGCTTGGCGGCCGGGAAGGTGAAACCACGGGAGAGCGTGCCGGTAGCGAACTGCAGGGTCGTGGCGGCGTGTCCTGCGGTGGCGGGATCGGCCGAGGCCAATTCCCGGAAACGGTCGATCTCTCCCTTGTTATTGAAGACCATGAGCACCGACCAGCCATCGGCGTTCCAATCGCTGAGCTGGCGGGTGAACGCCTGGCGCTTGGCCTCTTGCAGGACGAAGTCGCCGGCCTCGAACCCGCCGACGGGGCTCTCGTGGCAGGCGGTGGAATAGTCCTCCTCGCCGGAGCCGGCCGCGGCGAGCGCGCCCTCGAGGATCCGGAGATCGCAGGGCGGGCTCCCCCCGTGTGCCGGGCCGAGCGCGATGACGAGATCGCGCGCGGGATCGATGAAAGTGGCGAGCTTTTGCCAGGTCGGGTTGGTGCCGGTCCCCGACGTTTCCGGCGGTTTGGTGACGAGGAGGGTGGTGCGCTCGAGCTTGGCGAGCGAGGTCTGGGCGTGGACGTCGAAGGCGCGGATCGAGTCGATGGTGATATCGAAGAGTTCCAGGCGGACGGGGAGGGCGTCCTGCCAGGAAAAGATGTCGAGGATGCCGCCGCGCAGCGAGTACTGGCCGCGCTCCGAGACCTGGGGAACCCGCTCGTAGCCCGAACCGTCGAGCCCGGCGAGGAAGGGGTCGAGATCGAGGTCGTCGCCGACGGCGAGCGAGCGTTCCTCCCTGGCGAGGTCTTCCGGCGAGGGGACGTCCTCGTCGAGCGAGGATTCGAGGAGGACGATCGGTTGGCTGGTGGCGCGGATCTGGTGGAGGACGGAGAGGCGCTCGGCGACGAGGTCCGGATCGGGGAGCGCGTCGAGGAACGCGTTGATCTCCTGCTCGGGGAAGAAGTGGGCGGGGACGCCCCAGGTGGCGTTGAGTTCGGCATGGATGCGCTCCTGCACCTTGATGTCCGGGCAGAGGATCCACGGGCGTCGCCCGGCACGCAGCCGCGCGGCGAGGGCGCAGAGAAACGACCAGGCGGCGGGGGCGGCGTGGTCGAACTGGTGGGGGCTCGCCAATCGTGCGACCCGCGTGGCGACCTGCCCCACGGCGCGGGGCGCGACGGTCGCGGGATCCGGGTTCTGGGCGGCGGCAGGCACGGCAGAAAATACGCCGTTGGCTAGGCGACGGGTCTCTCAAACGAGGCCGCGAAGGCGAAGAGGTCGAGCAGGAACGCGACGAGGGCGAGCAGCAGCAGCAGCGCCAGGTCATTGCGCTGGTCACGCCAGAGGCGGAACGCGGTGGTGGCCAGGGCGAAAAGCCCGGCGATCAGGGCGATCACCCAGCCACCCAAAATGCCCCAGACCACCGCGTCGCTGGCGAGGGAAGGGTCGAGGCCCGTGTTGCGCGAGAGCTCAGCGGGCACCTCGGCCAACGAATCGAAACGGTAGCGATAAGTCAGGTTGACGGCACCGGAGAGACCGAGGGCGCAGGCCAGGAGGATCGCCGGGAGGCCCCGGGAACTCAGGTCGGACGCACGGAAAAGGAAGAATAGTGCGACTGCGATCGACAGGGGGGCAGCGATGGCAGCGAGCGTTTCCATGGGAGCTTCGGGGCGCGGTTCCCCGGCGGCGGGGCGGGCGGTGGGCGCTATCGGGCCCCGCCGGATTTGGCTCCGCAGACGACGAGTTTGCGCCCCATAAAATCTTTGTTGTGGAGCTCTTCAACGGCACGTTTGGCATCGGTGAGCGAGAGCATCTCGACAAAGCCGAACCCCTTCGACCTTTGGGTCTGCTTGTGGGAGACGACCTCGGTGCTCTGGACTTCACCGAACCCTTTAAAGAGGTCGAGCAGGTCGTTCTCGGCGGCGTCGTAGGAAAGGTTGCCGACGTAGAGACGCGGCGTTGTCACCTCGACGATTTCCGGCTCGCGTGCCGGTTTGCGCTCGCGGGGCTTGGTTTGGGCGCGCTGCTTGGCGGGCGAATCGCCTCTGGTTTTGGCGGAGGCCTTCGGTCTGCGTGCGGGCGCCTTCTTCTTCCCCGCGAAGCCGAAGAAGGCGAGAACCTTTTCGAAGAGCGACGGGCGGCGCACCGGGCGTGGGAACATCTCGGGAACCTCCAGGGGATCGCGCTCGCGGCGGCGGCGGCGCTGGCCGTGACCGCTACCGCTGGCATTGCCGCTCCGGTTGCCGGAACGGGGCCGGGAGCGCTTGCGTTGGGGGCGGCGGGATTGGGAAGATGTGGACATGCTTACGGACGGATAAAGGCGGACGAGGAGCCTAGCGCCGTCCGCGCGCCGGACAAGTGCGAGTTATTTCCGCACGATCATCTGGGCGACGAGATCCTCGGAGCTGACGAAGCCGATGACGCGCTCGTCGTTGCCGAAGACGGCCGCGAGCTGGCTGCCGCTGCGGCGGAGGCGGCGGACGATGGCGAGGGCGGGCTCTTCGGGGTGTGCCCGGACGAGCTTGCGGAGGTAGTTGAATACCGCGCCGCTCTGGGCGGAGCGGAGGATCTCGAAAACGTTGATCAGCCCGACCAGCTTCCCGGCTTTGGACATGACGGGAAACTGGTCGATACCGGTACTCGAGGCGAGCTCGAGGACTGACGCGATCGGCATATCCACGGGGACGGCGGTCACCTTGTTGAGCGGGATCATGACGTCGTGCGCGGTGATGTTTTGGAAATCGACGACGTTTTCGATCATGCGGAGCTCGGTGGTTCCGATGGTGCCCTGGGTCTGCATCTGGGCCGCCAGGGTTTTGAATTCCTCGCGCGCCTCGTCGGAGTCGGGGTCGCCCACGTAGGCAAGGGGCGCCCCGTCGGAGTGGCCGCCCGCGTCGCCGTCGCGGAACAGGGCGAGGCCGCGGCGCGCCAGGGCGACGATCGGGCGGAGGGTGAGGCTGGTGAGCAGGAGGATCGGCATCGTCCGGCGCAGGAAGCGGTAGGGTGCCCGCTTGCAGATCGATTTTGGCAGGAGTTCTCCGAAGAGGAGATAGACCGGGAGGGAGAGGCCGAAGCTGGCGGCGTAACCCCACGGGCCGATGGTGGTCACCAGGCCCACCGTGACGCTGGCGAAGACGAAAACGGTCACGGCGTTGTTAAGGATGAGG
>CAZKYJ010000624.1:0-3805 GCA_964556355.1 uncultured Verrucomicrobiales bacterium
TCTGCCCAGGTGCGATCTCAAGCTGGTAGTCGAAGGTGAGTTCTTTCCTTTCGGTCATGGTGACCTTCGGGCGCAGCGACCGTGCCTTGGCGGCGACGAGGAAGATCGCGCTGGGCACGCCCTGCGAAAAGTCATACTGCGCCACCAGTCCGATCTCCCCCCGTTCGAGTTCCCCGTCGAACTCCCTCCCCGACTCCCCGAACGCGGCCATCATGCCCGGGGCAAAAACCGAGGTGAACGTCACGGCCACCTTCCGCTTCTCCGCATCTCCAGCCTCCGGCATGGTGAAACTGTCCAGGTAGCGGACACCCACGCGCTCGCGGTCGATCCAGACATCGCGCTCGACAATCACGCCACCCGCCAACCCGGCCAGCCGGTAGCGCGGTGAGTGGGCTTCGTCCACGACCTTCGCAACTCCCACATCGAACGCACTACCATCGACCGTCAGTTCCATGCCTGACGCCACGGCTCCAGAAGTCCTCCCGAGCGTCCCATCGCCCGTGATCCCCCAAACCATGTCCATGGAATCTTGCACGAGCGGGAACCGGTGCGGCAGCTCGACCTCGCCAGACGCCCAACCCGCCAGCACAACCGGAAGGGGTGCCAACACGCGGATAAGAGTCGGAAAACGCATCGGACGCATTGGTAGGGCAGAAACCGGAAGCGTTCAATCGGGGCGGGTCGAAGAGGCGAGAAAGGCGGCCCGGTTGGTTCTTTGCAGGATCCCCCAATGAAACCCGCATCGAGCCATCCAACCGGACCGCCTTTGTTCAACCCCCGTCTGCAGACAAGCCGCAGACAGACGAATTATCTCATCCCCTCCGCGCTCCGGCAAGCCGAATCGATTAGTTTTTTTGCGCGGCGACTGTTCAGGAAAATCCCCACCCCTTTGCCCGCGGGGAAACAACGAGGGAAACCCAGCCGATGAGGAAGGCGATTCGCCCGAGGGGGGTCACAGGACCGAGCCAGCGCGGACCATCGAGAGCGAGCCCGTAGAGGCTGCCAGAGAAAAGGAGAATTCCGAAACCGAAGCAGATCCATGCGATCCTTCCCCGGTTGGCTAGCGAGAGTGCGATCATGACCGCGGCGTGGGCGACGTGATAGAGCGAGGCCGTCCGCCACGTGTCGCCGCCCGTGTCGGGGACGAGGTGTTCCTTGAGCCCGTGGCCTCCCAGCGCCCCTAGCGCCACGGCCAGGAAGCCGAAAACAGCGGCGATGCGCACGGCGGCGGCGGCGGACTGCATACGGCTAGTAGCGCTGCTGCTTCAGCCATTCGTCGCGCTGCCGTTTCAGCTCTTCCATGCGCGTGAGGGTCTGCCGGTCGACCTGCCCTTGGCGTTTCACGAAGTGGTTGTTCGAACCGTAGCGCCGCCACGGACCTTCCGGCACCTCTTCGAGCGTGGCGAAACGCCAGTCGCAGCGTGCGCCGCTCGCAATGCCAAGGTAGTCCCGGACGGCGGGCGAGACGTCCAGCGCTGCGCCGTTGTTCCTGGTGGTGTTCTGGGGCCTCGCCCCCCCGAAGACGTAGCGCCAGTCTTCGGTTGTCCACGGACCGCAGTCCTCCCACTGGGCATAGCAGATCTTTTTGCCGTAGCGGATCGCGACCCACTGCCCCTTGCATACCGAGCCGCCCGGACGGGTGTACTTCTCTTTGAACCAAGGGATCACGCGAGCGGCCTCGGGCTTGTGCTTGGTCGAACCGATCACATCGTTGTAGGGGAGCGCGATGTAGAACGGGTTCTGTCCCGGCGTGAATCCGGTCGGACAAAAATCGTAGGTGCGTGCCTCCGGGTCCGGATCGTCGTAGCCCCCGAAGTTCACCGCCCAGCGAGTGTCCCACGAACTCTTATGGTTCGGCGTGGGGTTGTTCTCGGTCGGGCGCTCACCGATCCAGAAAATGGTGGTCACGATGTCCTCTCGCCACGGATAGCTCGGGGCGATGGCACGGGAGCGAACGGGGGTGTAAACCCTCGGCATGGGAACCACGGTGCGGGCGGCGGCGGCAGCCACGCCGGAAGCGGTGGCTCGCTCGTCGGCGCGTACCGACGGCGATGCGAGGGTGATAAGGGCGAGGGCTGTGCGGATTCCGGAGCTCAATTCCATGATGAGACGGGGGGAGAAATCAATCTGATTGGGCGGGCAACCTACCCAGAATCACCGGTTCCGCAAGGAAACCTAGAGCAGGTCGGGGCGGTTGTCCCCGGTGCGCTGGCGAGCGCGCTCCCGCTTCCACTCCTGGATCTTTGCATGGTGGCCAGAAAGCAGGATATCCGGCACCGGCATCTTCTCGAACTCCGGTGGGCGGGTATAACAGGGAGCCTCCAGGAGGCGGTGGGCAGATGTCGAAAACGATTCCTCCTCGGACGAACGGGCATCGCCGAGGGCGCCCGGGAGCAATCGGACGACCGCATCGACGAAGACGGTGGCCGCGATCGCCCCATTGGTCAGCACGTAGTCACCGATGGAGATCTCCTCGTCGACGAGCCCCTCGATGACCCGGTGATCCACGCCCTCGTAGTGCCCGCAGAGCACGATCAGGTGACCCGCTCTCCCCGCGTAACCCTCCACCATCGGCTGGTCGAGCCGCCGGCCTTGCGGGGTCATCAGCACGACTCGGGTAGCGCTCGACCGGAGATCGCGCACCGCCGCGAAGAACGGTTCCGGCTTCATGACCATCCCCTGCCCGCCACCGTAGGGAATGTCATCGACGCGCCGGTGCTTGTCCGTCGTCCACCCTCGAAGGTCGTGCACGCCGATCTCCACGAGCCCTGCCTCCTGGGCGCGCCCGATGATGCTCTCGTCGAGCGGCCCCCGACACATCGACGGAAAGATGGTGACGATATCGATCTTCATGAGCGCACCAAAGCGAAGAATCTCCCGCGCGAAAGGCCCCATGCCTTGCGCGACCGGATCCCCTCGATAGGTTCACCGACCCTCATGAGCGCCAACATCGAATCCCACCTCATCGAACACCGAATTTTCGAACCATCGGCGAAGTTTTCCGAGCGCTCCCATGTCGGGAGCATGGAGGACTACCGCGAGCGCTACGCGAAGTCGATCGAAGATCCCGAGGGGTTCTGGGCGGAGATGGCCTCCCAGCTGACGTGGCAGAAACCGTGGGACAAAGTGCTCCAGTGGGAGCGCCCGTTCGCCCAGTGGTTCGTGGGGGGCCAGCTCAACGTGAGCGAGAACTGCCTCGACCGGCACCTGGCCACGCGGGGCGACCAGACCGCCATCCTCTGGGAGGGTGAGCCCGGGGAGAAACGTGCCATCACCTACTCCGAACTCTTTCAAGAAACCTGCAAGTTCGCCAACGTGCTCAAGGCCCACGGGATCAACGCCGGCGAACGCGTGATCATCTACATGCCGATGATCCCCGAAGCGGCCTTCGCCATGCTCGCCTGCGCCCGGATCGGGGCAGTGCACTCGGTGATTTTTGGCGGCTTCAGCGCGGAGAGCATCCGCGACCGCGTCTCCGACTGCGGGGCGGTCGCCGTGGTCACGGCCGACGGCGGCTACCGGCGCGGCTCGGTGGTTCCGCTCAAAGCGAACGTGGACGCCGCGCTCGACGGCGAGGGCACCGCCACGGTCAAAAAAGTCATCGTCTACCAGCGCTGCCACAACGAGGTCGGCATGAGGGAAGGGCGCGATTTCTGGTGGCACAGCGAGATGGCCGGAGCGGCCATCGATTGCGCTCCGGAGCCTTTCGACAGCGAGCACCCCCTATTTATCCTCTACACCAGCGGCTCCACCGGGAAACCGAAAGGGATCCTCCACACCAGCGGCGGCTACCTGACCGGCGCCT
>CAZKYJ010000625.1:0-3789 GCA_964556355.1 uncultured Verrucomicrobiales bacterium
GTTTCTCGCCCTCTCCGCCCCGGACGGCAGCGTCCTGACGTCGTTCGACCCGGAATTCCCGCCCCAGCTGCCGGACGTCTCCTACGGCACGGGGCTGGCTGGCCCGGTGACCACCGTCGACCTCACGCCAGAAACCTTCGTCAACTACTACAAGGCACCCAGCCCCTTGCCGGATGCCAACTTCGCCGAAGTCCGCCGCAGCGGCCAGCAGGAATTCGCACGCGATAACCTCGACATCGGTTCCGCCACCGGCCAGCGCTACATGTGGATGGACTACTCCGAAAACCTCCCGAGCCCCGACGCGTTCACCGGAACCTTCGGCGCCGCCACCCTTACGTGGTCGGGCGATCCGCGCTCGCAGGGAACCATCACGTGGACGACCGGCCAGATTGGTGTCTACCCGGTTCCGGATGCCAACCTCGGACGGGATTCGATTTTCGTCGACAACGACGGGAACGACCTCATCGATTATTTCGCCAACAACCCGCCCGTCGATGCCACCACGTTCACCGGTGATGGGGAGGCCGTATTCGTCCCCTTCGTCTGGGACATCACGCCGATGTTTCTCGATTGGATCAACAATCCGGCCGACCCGCTCCGCGGCCAGTTCATGACCATCAACTCGGTGATGCCCATGTGGGTGCGCTGGCCGGACAGCGGCACCTTCCGCGGCCCTACCTTGGAAGTGTCGACTATCGACGCCCCGACCTTCGACCCCGTCTCGGTCTACTTCACGACGCCCAGCCCCGGTGAAGCCAACGGAACGGGCCGCATCGACTTCGTCGGCGACACCCATTTCAGCATCGACCGCGGGTTCTACACGGTGCCCCAATCGGTCGCCATCACCTGCGATACCCCGGAGTCGACCATCTTTTACACGACCGACGGCAGCGAGCCCTCCCCCACCGGGGCCACCTCCATCCAGTATGTCTCCCCCATCACCATCAGCGCTACCACCTCTCTCCGTGCGGCCGCCTTCCGCTCGGGCTGGCAACCGTCGAACATCGATACCCAGACCTACATATTCGTCGATGACGTCATCACCCAGAACGCCGCGCACGCCACCGGCCTCCTCTTTCCGTCGGGCACGGTCAACGGCCAGCGCTTCGAATACGGGATGAATGCCGCCGTGGTCTCGGGCCGTCAGGAGGAGATCAAGACGGCCCTGCAAGCCATCCCCACGTTCTCACTGACCATTCCCCAGCAGTATTTCAGCGACCCGATCGATGGGATCTACGTGAACGCATCTCAGAAGCGCCAGCTCGAACAACCCGGGTCGATCGAACTCATCAACGACAACGGGGATGGCGTGGGCAATTTCCAGGTCGATTGCGGCATCCGGATCCGGGGAGGGTTCAGCCGCTCGGGGAACAACCCGAAACACGCCTTCCGCTTCTTCTTCCGCAAGGAGTACGGCCCCGGCATGCTCCGCTACCCGCTCTTCGGTAACGAGGGTGCCGACACCTTCGACGTCATCGACCTCCGCACCTCGCAGAACTACTCGTGGTCGTTTGGGAACGATTCGAAGAACACCTTTCTCCGCGAGGTATTCGGCCGCGATTCCCAGCGCGCCATGGGTCAGCCCTACACCCGGAGCCGCTACTACCACCTCTACATCAACAGCCACTACTGGGGGCTTTTTCAAACCCAGGAGCGGGTGCAGGAAGACTACGGCGCCACCTACTTCGGTGGTGAGCCGGAGGACTATGACGTCGTCAAATCGGTCGGAAATGGCGGCTCCTCGGAGGTGCCGTCCGTCCCGAACTACACCACCGAGCTCGCCTCGGGCAGCTTTGATGACTGGAACACGCTCTATTCCGGCACGCTCGCCCTGCGGAGCAACCCCAGCGTCGCCAACTACTTCGCCCTCCAAGGTCTCATGCCCGATGGCGCTACCCCGAGCGGTGGCCCCGTGCTCCTCGACGTCGATAACCTCATCGACTACATGATTGACATCTTCTACTGCGGCGCCTTCGACAACCCGCTCTCCACCTTCATCGACAACGCTTCGAACAACTGGTTCGGCCTCCGCAACCGCACCAGCGCCGACCGCGGTTTCGCCTTCTTCTACCACGACGGCGAGCACGGCATGGGCGTCGACCGCTTCAGCGGCGGCGGCATCAACCAGGGCATCGCCGAAAATGCCCGCACCACGGATCGCACGGGGCCGTTCGGCGGCGCGGGGAGCAACTTCAAAGGCGAGCAGATGTACAATTCCATCAGCCAGCTCAACCGGTCGAACCCCCAGTATCTCCACGAGAACCTCTCCTACGTCGAGGAGTACCGCATCCGCTTCGCCGATCGCGCCCAACGCCACCTGCGCGCCCCCGGGGGGGCCCTGACCACCCAGCAGTCCATCGACCGCGTCGCCGACCGCGCCGCCACTGTCTCCCAGGTCATCGTGGCCGAATCCGCGCGCTGGGGCGACACCGGCGGCCAATCGACAAACGCCTGGAGCGTCGAGCGCGCCGCCGTCGACCAGTGGATCTCTCGGGGCAGCAACGCCCTGCTCGCCAACCCATCCGCCCCCGGGCGCGCGGAGGTCATCATCACGCAATTGCGCGCCTACCGCGACGGCGGCAGTGCGCCCTTCGACCCGAAGCCGCTCTTCCCCTCCATCGATGCCCCGGTCCTCAGCACCCAGGGTGGCCAGGTTCCCCCCGCCGGAACCCCGGTCACGATCACCGATCCGAACTCCGGCGCCAACTCCCGCACCATCTACTATCGCACGGACGGCGCCGACCCCCGCGCTGTCGGGGGAGCGGTCACCGCAGGGACACCCGTCTACTCCGGCGCTCTCCTCATCGGTGAGGCGCAGGTCCTCAAGAGCCGCATCCTCGACACGACGACCGGCCAGTGGAGTGCCCTCAGCGAGGCGGCCTTCACCGTGGGCATCCCGGCGAGCGCCGCGAACGTCGCGCTCACCGAACTCCACTACCACCCCGCCGTTCCGACTCCCGCCGAACAGGCCGAGACCTTCGTCACCGACGAGAACGATTTCGAATTCATCGAATTTACCAACACCAGCGCGAACGTCGTCGATTTCACCGGCGTGCGCTTCGCCGATGGGATCGTCTTCGCCTTCCCCGACGGGTTCTCGCTGGACCCGGGCGGGCGCACGCTCGTCGTCAAGAACGAGGCCGCCTTCAACCTTCGCTACGGCGGGGGCGCCCCCGCCCCTGACATCGCCGGGGAGAACGCATCGGGATCCCTCAGCAACAGCGGCGAGCGCGTCGCCGTCCTCGCGGCCGACGACAGCACCATCGTTGATTTCACCTACAACGACCGTGGGCTCTGGCCCGAGAGCGCCGACGGCGACGGCTACTCGCTCGTCTTCCTCGGCGGCGATCCGGCCCTGCCCGCCAACTGGCGCACCAGCCAGAACATCGGAGGCTCCCCCGGTTCGGCGAGCACGATCCTCTCGTTCGCCGACTACCAGACGATCAATGGGGTCGGCGCCGCCACGGACGACGACGACTTCGACTCGCTCTCCAACTACATCGAATTCGTCATGGGCACGGATGCCAATGCCCCCAACGGCACCCCGTCGCTCACCATGACGGCGGGGGGCGGCGACGCCCGCTTCTACTACACGCGCTCGATCAGCGCCACCGGCTTCGTCACCGAAATCGAGTTCGGCAGCGGGCTTTCCGGCTGGAGCCCGCTCGACCCCGCGAACATTTCCGGTACCACCATCATCCGGCTGGACGCCACCTCGGAGCAGGTCGAGATCAACATCATCGTCGCGACAGGTGCCTGGTTACTCGGCGTCGAAGCACCGGTGATGTG
>CAZKYJ010000626.1:0-3781 GCA_964556355.1 uncultured Verrucomicrobiales bacterium
CCCCGGATCTGTCCCCGGCGCGCGCGCGTAGTTGTCCGCCTGGATGTCCGGACGATAGGTAGAGACGTAGGTGTCCGGCATGGCACTCGAATGCGCTTCATGGCCGGCAAGGTATCCTGCCGCGGCGATCAGCGTCAAGCAAAACATTGCGCCGCGCGGGTCCCGCTCCGCCCTCCACACCTAGCGGATGGTGAACCCCGTGACCCCGGCGAGCCCGGGGAGCGGATGGCGTTCGACGTTTTTGATGTTGCCCGCCAGCTCCCCGTCTTCCTCGAGTTCACGCAGAAAGTCTGCCAGCTCGTCATCGTCTCCCTCCACCTGGAGTTCCACGCGCCCGTCCGGCAGGTTCCGTACCCACCCGATCACATCGAAACCCATCGCCGTCTGCTTGGTGGTGTAGCGGAACCCGACGCCCTGCACGTGTCCCTCGTAAAGAATCTGCTGCGCTGCCATCAGCGCACCATCGCGCCTGCGGGGCGCCGGTTCAACCCGCGCGCGGCGCTAGCGCCCGACGGTGACCACGACCCCGTCCCCGCCCACCGCGACGGGGACGATGCGCCCCACGGCTTCGATGTAGTCGCCGATGGCGGCGGCAAACTGCTCGGCGTCCTCCGCCGTCCGCCAGCGGGTCGTCCAGACGTAGGTGTTGTCATCGTCGACCACGTAGCGGTCGCCGGCCCAGCCATCGGCCGCATCCCTTGCGGCGAAGGGGTCGAGCTGGGTGGCGAGAAGGGCGTTGATCCCGAATTCCCCGGCGGCGTCGCCCGTGGCTGGCGCTTCCACGTCCTCGGGAGCGAATGGCGGTTCGGCCAGATAGAGGTCGGGGTGGAGCACCTCGGCGGTGGAGCTCGGCGGGCGCCGATAGGCGGCATTGACCGCCTCCCAGCCGCCCGACTGCTGGAGCGCTTGGACGAATTTTGACCCTTGGTAGTAGGGAAAGAGCGCCTGCTCGCGGAGGAAGACCGGGGCGCCGTAAAACTTTTCTTGGCTCTCCGGCGCGGGCGGGGGAGCCCCACCGGAATCATCGGAAAGGGAATAGCGGAGCTTGATCTGGGTGGCGTCGCCAATGGGCAGTGCGGCCGCAGCAAGGGCGGCGTCGGCGCTGTCGCGAGCCGGCTCCACCTTGCCGAAATTCTGCTCGAGGAGCGCGGCGGCGATCTCGGGGACGAGGCGCCCGCGGTCGGCGGGCCCACGGAGATCGAGATCGTCCCGGTAGAACAACGTCGCGATGGCGTCGTCATAGTGGGCGACGCGCTGGTTGGTCTCCAGTCCGACAAGCGCCTCGGCGATGGGGGCGCCGCCGTCGTCGAAGATGAAACCGAGCGCCCGGAGTGCCCGCTCTTTTGCGGCCAGCTCCCCTTCCGGATACCGCGCCAACACGGCGTCGGCGACGGCGGCCTCGACCTCTGTCCGGGGAGTCGGACGGAAGGTGAGCGGGCGCTGGAAATCGAGGCCGCGGATCGCGGCGATGGTCTCCGCGATCGCCGCCGGCGTGTATTTGTCGGCGGACTCGAGCTCTTCGACGCGCCGGCGGAGCTGGGCGTTCTCGTTCTCTAGCTCGCGGTTGCGCACCACGAGGTCGGCGACATCGCGCTTCAGCTCGGCGAGCATCATTCCCGACTCGTCGGAGGCCTCGGGCGTTCCTGCGGCAGGTGGCGCCGTGGGGCGCCGGTGGTCGCCGCGGTGGCTGAGAATCCACAAGCCGCCTCCGGCCACGAGGGCGAGAGCGAGCAAGATTCCGAGGAGTGCGACGGGGTTCCTCACCGCCGGGAAGATCTGCTCTCGGGCAGCCGGCGGCCCGATGAGGGCAGCGCGCGACCTGAGGGAATCCCCGCACCGCCGCCCGTGCCGGGCGCCAGGGCACTGGGCATGACGGCCTCGGCGTCCTCGGTCTGGACGGGGGCCTTGTCGGGCGCGTTCGGATCGTAGGTGAACGCGCGCGGGCGCTCATCGATCCCAGCGTTCAGCCCGTAGACGAGCCGCCGGAGCAGCTGGCCTTTCGTGTTGAAAAGCACCTCCTCCTTGATCTCGCCGTACTCGTCATAAAAATACTCGGTGCGCGCGAGCAGGTTGCTTTTCCCATCGAAGAGCATGGCCAAGCGCGGGTTCCCGAGATCGTCGAGCTGGAACAGCCGCCGTTTCACGAGCACGTTTCCCTCGGTGTAGGTGGCTTCCTCCAACGTGTTCGTCTTGATGTCCTGCTTGGACAGCGTGCGCGTGCCGTCGGGGTGCTCGACGATACGAGACCACACGTTTTCGGACTTCGTCCAACTTCCGGCCAGCAGGTTGGGCACGGCGAGTAGGGAGGCCGCGAGGACTAGAAAGACTGCGGGGGTGCTCATCGGACGGGTAGTGTACGCGCCTTTGCCCGAGACTCAAGGGAGCGCGCAAACGGAGGATGGGGCCGACGGCCGCACCGACGGTGCGGCAACATCGCCGGAGGAGCCAAGCTCCTCGGGACCGGCGTCCCCCACGTATCCGTGCCGGGAGATCGCTTCAGTCCGCGAGGATCGGGGGCGAGGTGTCGTCGCCGGTGGGATCGGGGGATGGGCTCATCGGAATCGCTATTGGCAGGCCTCGCACTCGCCGCCGTTCATCATGGCGTCGAGGCTGCACGCCTGGGCTTGCTCGGGGGTGAACTCGGTTTTCGGAGCGCTGGCCACGTCGCCTTCCCCGACTTTCGAGGCGGGGGATCCCGCGCCGGCGGCGGCGGCCTCGGAGGCCTGCTGGGAGGCGAACCCGCGCACCTCTTTTTTAACCGAAATCGTCGCTTTCTCGATGTTCGAGGCGCCGAGCGTGCGCAGGTAGTAGGTGGTCTTGAGACCGGCGCGCCAGGCGGCGCGATACATGTGGCTGAGCGTCTTCATGTCCGGCTGGGGCAGGAAGAGGTTGACCGACTGGGACTGGTCGATCCATTTCTGACGGCGGGCGGCAGAATCGATGAGGAACTGGTAGGGCACGCTGAAGGCGGTGAGATACTTCTCTTTGACGTCCTCGGGGATCTCGTCGATCTCGGCGAGTTCGCCGTCGTAGTATTTGATGCGGTCGAGCATCTCGCGGTCCCAGAGCCCATGCTCTTTGAGGTCGCGGACGAGGAACGGGTTCAGCACGATGAAGTCCCCCGACAGGTTGCTCTTCACGAAGAGGTTCTTGTAGGTCGGTTCGATGCACGGGGTGGTGCCCATGATATTCGAGATCGTCGCGGTGGGCGCGATGGCGAGGACGTTGGAGTTGCGCATCCCCTGCTCGGCGATCTTCGCCCGCAGGGCGTCCCAGTCGAGCTTGCCGCCGCGCGGGACCTCCACGGGCACGCCGCGCTCCTCCTCGAGGAGGTCGATGGTGTCTCCCGGAAGGAGGCCACGATCCCACTTGCTGCCCCGGTAGGTCGAGTAACTCCCCTTCTCCGCCGCGAGATCGCTCGAGGCCTCGTAGGCGTAGAAGGCGATGGCCTCCATGAACTCGTCGTTGAACTCGACGGCCTCGTCGGAGGCGAAAGAGACCCCCCGGATGTAGAGGGCATTCTGCAGCCCCATGACCCCGAGGCCCACCGGGCGGTGGCGCATGTTGGCGGTGCGCGCGGCCTCCGTAGGGTAGAAATTGATGTCGATGACATTGTCCAAGGCGCGCACGGCGGTGTGGACGGTCTCGCGGAGCTTCTCGTGATCGATCTCGCCGTCGTCGTCGAGGTGGGTATCGAGGACGATGGAGCCGAGGTTGCACACGGCGGCTGGTGGGCCCGGACGGTGCCGGCAAGAGCACGGTGCTGGCCGAGATCGAGCAG
>CAZKYJ010000627.1:0-3779 GCA_964556355.1 uncultured Verrucomicrobiales bacterium
GAGCTCGGCGACACCGGCAAGGCGGCAGAGTGCTACCGGCGCCTCGTCCGCGAGCGGGCGGACGACACCCTTGCGCCGGTGGCCGCGGTGGAGCTGGCCGAGCTGGACGGCGGCCATGGGGAGGCCATCGCGCTCTTGGAAAAATGGATCCCGAAGCTCCCCGCGGACGAGGTGGCGCTGCGCGAGCGTGCCCACCTCCGGCTGGCCAACGCGCGGCTGGCACAGGGCGATGCCCTGGGGGCCGCCGAGGCGTTCGAGGCGGCGGGGGACAGCGATCTGGCCCGGCTCGGTGCGGGTGAGGCGCGGCTCCGGCTCAAAGAATTTGCCAGAGCCGCCGAGCTGCTCGGCGGGGTCGGGGACGGGGAGTTCAAAACCCGCGCGCTCCTCCGTCTCGGCGAGGCCCGCGCGCTGATGGACGACTGGGCGGCATCGGCGGCAGCGTATCGGGCCGCATTGGAGAAGGGTGCCGACGGCCCCGTCGCACGGCAGTCGAAATTTGGTATCGCCTGGGCCGCTGAGAACGAGGGCAAGCGCGAAAAGGCCGTCGCGCTCTATGAGGAACTGGTGGCAGTCGGCGGGAGGGACGAGGTGGCGGCCCGCAGCCAGTTTCAGATCGGCGAGTGCCGGTTCGCAGCGGGCGAATACGACGCGGCGATCAAAGCGTTTATCGCCGTCGATACCGGCCACCCGTTCGCGGCATGGCGCGCGCGGTCCATCTTGGAAATCGGCCGGGCGCTCGAGCGCAAGGGCGATCTGGAAGCCGCCGCGGAGCGCTACCGCGAGGTGGTGGAGCGGTTTCCCGACTCCGACGCGGCGCCGGTGGCCAAGGACCTGCTGGACGCCATCGGCGGGCGCTAGCCCGGCACGAATTTTCCCTAACATGACACAAAAACGAACCATCCCCCCCGCGGTGCTCGCGCTCTTCCTCGTCTCGGCGGGGCTGTTGCTCGCCCAGGAACCGCCCGCCACCGTCGAGGAAGCAAAGCCCGAGGAGACGCTGATCTCCCTGTTGCAGAAGGGGGGGGCCGTGATGATCCCGCTGGCGCTGTGTTCGGTGGCGGCGCTCGGGATCGGGGTCGAGCGCCTGATCAGCCTGCGGCGGAGCGCGGTGGTGCCCGAGGACTTTTTGCCCCGGCTGATGAACCACCTGCGCGATGCCAAAGACGGTACGGCTTCGGCGGTGAGCTACTGTGAGGACTCGGGGACGCCGGCGGGGCGGATCTTCCGTGCGGGGCTCGTCCACCTGGAGCGCGGCGATCACGTGCTCGTGGAGAAGGCGTTGGAGGACGCGGGCGGTCGCGAGGTCTCGAAGCTGAAGCGCAGCCTGCGCTGGCTCGCGATCATCGCGACGATCTCGCCGCTCCTCGGATTGCTCGGTACGGTCTACGGGATGATCGGCGCGTTCCAGACCGCGACGGCGGTCGGCATGGGCAAGGCCGAGATGCTGGCGCAGGGGATCTACGAGGCGCTGGTCACCACGGCGGCCGGCCTGACCATCGCCATCCCGGTGCTGCTTTTCTACCAGTATCTGGCCTCGCGCATCGACGCGCGGATCGACGCGATCGACGCCATGGCGGACGAGTTCTTGGAGTTCTGCCACCGCTGGAAGTCGGGGGATCGGGAGGCATGAAAATCCCGCGTGACGAGCAGGGCTCGGGGGAGCTGGTCAACGTGTCGTCGCTACTCGACGTCATGTTTATCCTCATCATCTTTTTCCTCGCCACGACGACCTTCCAGCAGCAGGAGCGCGACGTGGCGGTGAGCCTCCCCGATGCGGCGGCGGGGGAGGCGGTGAGCGAGGCTCCCGCGGTCATGGTGATCAACGTGAGGGCGGACGGCAGCTACGTGATGGCCTCGCAGGAGATGGGGATCGAGGAGGTGGCGGCCACGGTCGCCGAGGCCCACGCCGCCGATCCGCAACAAAAGGTGCTCATCCGGGGCGACCGCAACGCCTTGCACGGGCACGTGGCTGCGGCGGTGTTGGCCTGTCGGAACGCGGGGATCGTGGAGGCGGACCTCGGCTACCAAATCCCCGAATAGCCATGGGACCTGACGCCGACCTCATCCGCTACACCGCCGCCGGAATATTGGCGGTGGGTACGGTGTGGGCGCTCGGTTACTTCTCGGGGAAGCGTGCTGCCCGGAAGGTGGCGGCACCGGCCGCCGTGGCGACGGAGCGGCCGCCCGCCCCGCCGCCGCCGGTGAATCCCCAGCCCCTCCCGAAGCGGGATCGCCGGAGCCGCCCGGTGGTGCGGGCTCTCCTCATTTCGCTGATCGTGCATGCGGCGCTGGTGGCGCTGTTCAGTATCTACGTGGTCTCCGAGGCGGTCTACCGGGCGGTGAAAATCCCCGAGCGCCAAGAGGTGACCTTGCGTTCGGATGCCCTCGCCCGGGAGAGGCTGGCGTTGGAGATCCGGGAAGCCTCGGCCTCGCTCCCGCCGGTCCCGCTGCGGACGATCGACCAGAGCGAGGCGACGGAGATCGAGCGGGTCCCCCTGCCGGAGATCGCCATGCGGGAGGTGGCCGACCCGCTAGCCGTTCCGCTTCCGACCTGGGACGCCGAAGTGGCCGCCGCACCCGAGCTCGCCGACCGCTTCGAACCGGCGCGCCTCGATCCGGTGGCGACCCCGTTCGTGGCGATGGAATTGCCGGAGATGCGGCTCGACGAACCCGAGCCGGCGCCCGGGCTCGAGCCCGCGGCACCCGCGACCGACGATCACCTCCTCGATCTCCCACCGGTCACGGTGGCCGTAGCCAAGACGGTCGCGCCCGAACAGGCGATCCCGGAGCTGCCGGCGCCCGAGCCGATGCCCGTGGCGGAGATCGCCCCGGCCGCGCCGGTGCCCCCGGTGCTCGCCCCGGCCGCGCCGGCCGTGGAACTGCCCGAGCTCCCGACACCGTCCGAGCTCGCCGAGCCCGCGCTCGCCCTGGAGTCCCGGCCCGATCCGTCCGACCGCTATCTCTTGCGGGATAAAGAAATGCGCGAGCGGGCCCTGGCCGAGCTGGGCGGATCGCCGGAGACCGAGGCAGCGATCGAGCGCGCGCTGCGCTGGCTGGCGACGCACCAGGAACCTGACGGGAGCTGGAAGATCGATCGTTTCGGTGGCGCGGGCGGGCATGACGTGGCGGCGACCGCGCTGGCCGGCCTGGCCTTTTTGGCTTGGGGCACGGATCCGGCGGCGGGCGACGAGTTCGGCAAGGCGGCGGGTCGGGCGCTCGATTGGCTGCTTGAGCGGACGGCCGAGAACGGCGATGTCCGCAAGCAGGCCGACGGACGTTCCGGCAACATGTACGACCAGGGGATGGCGGGCATCGCCCTGGCGGAGGCCTTCGCGCTCACCGGGGACGAGCGCTTGCGGGTGCCCGCCCAGCGATCAGCCGAGTTCATCGTCGCCGCGCAGAGCAAGGGCGACGGCGGCTGGCGCTACAACCCCGGGGATGGGGGAGACACATCGGTTTTCGGCTGGCAGGTGATGGCCTTGACCAGCGCGCGCTCGGCGGGGCTGGCGGTGCCGGAAGAGGCGTTTGCCCGGGCGCGCAGCTGGTTGGAGAGGATCGGCGGGGGCAAGCACGGGGGCGAATACGGCTACCAGAACAAGAGCCCGAAGCCCGCCATGGTCGCCGAGGGGATGTTTTGTGACCAGCTCATCGGCGGAGCGGGCCCGCAGCGGCTCGAGTCGGTCGCGTATCTCGCGGACCACCTCCCCCGCGAGAACGAACGGGATTTCTACTACTGGTACTATGGCGCGCTGGCGCTCTACCAGCACGGCGGACCGGTT
>CAZKYJ010000628.1:0-3778 GCA_964556355.1 uncultured Verrucomicrobiales bacterium
GCTGGATCTGGCCGCGCCGCATACGCTTGGCGAGGTCGGTGCCATCGACGAACTCCATGACAAAGTAGGCGAAGCCACCGCGCTCGCCGAAGTCGAAAAGTCGGACAATGTTAGGGTGATCGAGGCGGGCGAGCACGGTGGCCTCGCGGCGGAAGCGCTCGGCCAGCTCGCCGTCGCCGCCGGCGAATTCGGGGGGGAGGATCTTGATGGCGACGGTGCGCTCGAGGGCGGTCTGCTCGGCGCGGTAGACGGCGCTCATCCCTCCGCGCCCGAGAAGCTTGGTGATGGTGAACTCGGGGAAGAGGAGGGCGAGGTCGTCGATGGTCGGGGTGGCGAATGCCCCGGCCGTCGATTGGCTGACGGCGACGAGTGCGGCCCCCTGGCCGATGAGGCAGCCCGGGCAGAGTCCGCCGGGCGCGTTGCCGGGCAAGGGAGCGCCACAGGAGTCGCAGATCGCGGTGGGGGGCATGTTAGGTGCGGAGCACGGTCAGGAGGTGGTCCAGTTCGCCGGCCACCTCCTCCGGGCTGGCCACCGTCTCGGCCACCTGCTGCCGGAGCGTGTCCCCATAGCGGCGGCGCAGGCGGAAGACGGCAACCCGCACGGCATTCTCTTTCATTCCGAGCGCGGCGGCTAGCTCGGCGTAGCGCTCGCCCCCGGCGTTCCAGGCGAGCGATGGCTGGAGGGTGTCGAATAGCTCCGCTTTCCCGTCCTTGGCGTAGATGGCGCGGAGGGTGGCGAGCACGTTGTCCAGCAGGGTGAGCGCCCAGCGCTTCTCGTAAAGCCGGTCTGGCGAGGCGTCGTCTTTTGGCTCGAGGGCGTAGCGCTCCTCCGCCAGGGCGGCATCGATCGAGATGACGTGCTGGCCTCCCCCGCGTTTCAGGGTGGTCGCTTTGTCATGCTCGTCGATCAGGAAGTGTTTCAATGCCGTGAGGAGGAAGGTGCGAAGTTTGCCTTTGTCGCGGTCGGCGCTGGCGAGGTAGTCCTTTTCCAGGAGCCGGGCGAAGAAACTCTGGGTGAGGTCCTCGGCGTCCTCGGGGTTGCGCCCCCAGCGACGGACGTAGACGTAGAGCGGGAACCAGTAGTCCCGGCAGATCTCGTCGAGCGCGGCCCGGGCGTCCGGTGACGCGGGATCGTTCGCCCGCACCACCCGGCTCCACCGGGTGGCGGGAAAGGCGCCTCCTCCGTCTGCTTTTTCATTGGCCATGCGCCCAAAGAAAGCCCAATCTCGGCCCGCGTCGCCTAGATAATCACCGGGGGATAAGAGGATGACTCTCAGGTTGACGGGGGAGGCGCGCGCCATAGCGTGCCCACGTGGAAGCTCCCGAAGAAAAGCGACGCCCCGGGCGGCGGGCCGCCTTCTTCGATCGGGACGGGGTGGTCAACGTTTCCCCCGGTGATGGGTATGTGGCCACCTGGAGGGATTTCCGCTTTACCCTCGGGGTCGACGAGGCCCTGAAGCTGTGCAAGCTCCGCGGATTCGTCACCGTCCTCATCACCAATCAGCGGGGCGTTTTCACCGGGGAAACCACCCTCGACGCGCTCCACGTGATCCACGATCGCATGCAGATCGCGCTCGCCCGAAAACGGTGCGCGTTCGACGCCATCTACATGGCAACGGGCGACCGCGACGACCCGCGACGGAAGCCGTCGCCGACGATGCTGCAGGAGGCGGCCGCCGAGCTGGGGCTCGATCTCGCGCACAGCGTGATGGTCGGCGACCACGACAATGATATCCGGGCCGCCCGGGCGGCCGGGATCGGGACGGCGGTCCGCTACCTCGGGGCGGAGCCGATCGGGGTCGAGGCTGACCACACGGTCGAGGACATGCGGGGGCTGGTCGAACTGTTCGAACGGATCCTGGCGCTTTGAGTTCTCCGGTGAGGCAGCTGACCGTGCGCGCGGCGGCGACCGGTGCCGTCTTGGGTGCCGTGTTAGTGCCATGCAATGTCTACTCCGGCCTCAAGATCGGCTGGTCGTTCAACATGTCGATCGCCGCCGCCTTGCTCAGCTATGCCTTCTGGGGTGCGGCGCGTGGCACTTTTGGCGACCGGAGGATTCCGGTTTGGGGGATGTTGGAGAACAACGCCAACCAGACCTGCGCGTCGTCGGCCGCCTCGATCATCTCGGCCGGTCTCGTCGCCCCTATCCCCGCCCTGACAATCCTGAGTGGAAGCTCGCTCGGCTGGTCCGCTCTGTCGGTCTGGCTCTTCGCCGTCAGCCTGCTCGGCGTGGTGGTGGCCGTGGCGCTGCGGCGTCAGATGATCGTGGTGCAGGACCTGCCATTTCCCTCGGGGGTCGCTACCGCCGAGACGGTGAAGGAGATCTATGCCCGTGGGAAGGAGGCGGGCCGGCGGGTCCGCGCCCTGCTCGCCGGAGGCCTCGTCGCCGCAGGGCTCAAGCTGGTCAACGAGATCGCCTACGCCATCCCGCACACCGACATAGTCATCCGCGTCCGGCAGCTGGGACCCGCGTTGGCGGTCGGCTCGTCCGGGCTCAACCTACGGAACCTCGGGTTCGTGCTCGACCCCTCGTTCCTCATGATCGGATTCGGTGCGATCATCGGGCTGCGGGTGGGGGTGTCGCTGCTGGTGGGCGCGGTCCTGGCATGGGGGGTCATCGCCCCGTGGCTCTTCGCCGGAGGGCTGCTGCCCCCGCCCGATCCGGAAGTGCTGGTCTACGGCGCCGCGATCGAGTGGCTGCTGTGGCCGGGGGTGGCGCTGATGGTCTGCGCCGCGCTGACCTCGTTCGGTGCCTCGCTGCCCGCGTTCGTTAGGGGTCTCAAGCTGCAGGCCGTCGGGGAGAACGAGCGGGAAGGGATCCCCCGCACCGCGCTGCTGGCCGGTTTCGCCGTCGCGGCGGTCATCGCCGTCGTCGCGCAGATCACCCTGTTCGATATCCATCCGGCCATGGCGGCGCTGGCCGTGGTCCTGACCTTCGCGCTGGCGGTGGTGGCCGCTCGGGTGTCCGGGGAGACCGGCATCCCACCCATCGGTGCGCTCGGGAAGGTGACGCAGCTGACGTTCGGGCTGATCCATCCCACGAGTGTCAGCACCAACCTGATGACCGCCAACGTGACTGGCGGGGCGGCCGGGCAGTGCTCTGATCTGCTCCATGACCTCAAAGCCGGCCAGCTGCTGGGGGCTTCGGTGCGCGCGCAGACGCTGGCGCAGCTGCTGGGGGTGACGGTCGGATCGCTCGCCGGGAGCGCCGCCTACCTCATCCTCATCCCCGACCCCGCCGCGATGCTCCTGACGGAGGAATGGCCGGCCCCGGCCGTGGCGACGTGGATGGCGGTGGCCGAGCTCTTTCGCGAGGGCATCGCCGAAGCGGTCCCCGCCAGCGCGATCCGTGCCTCGGTCATCGCCGGCGCCACCGGGGTTGCGCTCGCGCTGCTAGGGAGCCTGCTGCCCGAGCGCCACCGGCGCTGGATCCCCAGCCCGGTGGGCGCGGGACTCGCCTTCGTCATCCCCGCATTCAATAGCATCTCGATGTTCATCGGCGCGGTTGTCGCGGCGCTGGTGGCCAAGGTGGCACCGGATTGGGCGCGGCGGTGCGTCCTGCCCGTCGCCGCCGGGCTGGTGGCCGGAGAGAGCCTCGCCGGTGTGGGATCCGCGCTCTGGAGTTTCTTCGGAACGCTGGGATTTGGCTAGTCGCCGCGGGCGGGCCCGGGTGGGCCGGACGCGGTCGCCGCCGCCAGTGTCTCGAGGATAAATCGCGCGTGCAGGACGGTACCGATGCCCAGCGGATAGTGGACGAGCCGCTCCTCATAGGTGGTTT
>CAZKYJ010000629.1:0-1075 GCA_964556355.1 uncultured Verrucomicrobiales bacterium
ACGACGACCACGATCGACCGCGTCGCACCTTCGGACGCCTCGGGCATCGAAGCCAACCTGCTCACCGGGGAAGGGATCACCTCCGCGCTCGACGGCCTGGCCGCCCGTGCGCCTATCGACGTCTTCGTCCACAACGCCGGAATCAACGCGGTGGGCTCCTTCAAGGGCTCTGATCCCGCCCGCGCCGCGGCGGTCGTGGATCTCAATTTTCTGGCCCCCGTCCTTCTCACCGCCGGCCTGCTCGAGCGGGGACTCCTCGCAGACGGCGCCACGCTCGTTTCCATCGCCTCGCTTTCCTGCCATCTCGGCTACCCCGGTGCCGCCGCCTACGCCGCCTCGAAAGACGGCCTCGCCTCTCTCGCGGCCAGCCTGCATGCCGCCGGACCGGACGGCCTGCGTACCCTCACCGTATTTCCCGGCCCCACCCGCACGGAACATGCCGCCGAGCACAGCCCCGACAATTCCCGAGCCGAGCGCCGCATGCCACCGGAGGTTCTCGCCGACAAGATCGCCGATGCGGTTAGCAAGGGACGCACCACGCTGGTACCGGGCCTCCTCAACCGGACGCTCGCCCTCGCCGGGACGGCGTTTCCGGCCACAACTTCCCGACTCATGCGACGGGCGATCCTAGGAATCTAGCACCCGGCGGATCTCACTCCTCCGTCACCACGACCGCGGTTCCGCTGACAAAAAGTTCCGCCGAGCCAGCGATGACCATCGAGGTAGTGAACCGGGTGCCCACCACCGCGTTCGCCCCGAGCCGCGTCGCCTCGGCCGCCATCCGATCGATGGCCTGCTCGCGCGACTCCCCGATGAGTTTCGTGTACTCGGCGATCTCGCCGCCGACGAGCCCTTTGAGCCCGGCCATGATATCGTTCCCGATGTGCCTCGCGCGGACGGTGTTGCCCCGGACAAGGCCGAGCGTTCGCGTGATGGTCTTTCCAGGGATGGTCTCCGTCGTTGTGATGATCATTTTGTGTTTTGTTCGTGTTAGCGTTCGACGTTTTTGTACGGGTCGATTTTCCAGAGGCGTGCGCGTTCGTAGAGCACCAGCGCAAAGAGTCCCAGCGCCCCC
>CAZKYJ010000629.1:1085-3772 GCA_964556355.1 uncultured Verrucomicrobiales bacterium
CGTAGCCTGATAGCAGGAGGTAGCCACCGAGCACCATCACGAGGAGCGCCCGCTGCGCGAAACGGGAGAAGGGGTTGCGCCAGAGGGCGCGGGTGATCTCGTCGGAGGGCTCCAGGGTCGAGAGGAGGTCGAGCCGACCGGAAGTCTGGCGCATCCGCTCGTAGTCGGCGCGGAAGGCGGGCTCGCGTGCCAGGAGCCGGGTCACCTCCTCCGCCTCGTCTGCCGTCAGTTCTCCATCGAGCATTGCGGTGATCAGAAGCGCTCGGCGCTCGGGTCCGTCATCTAAGGGTGTCATATCAGAGTTCATGGGTTGGATAGGCGGAGCGGAAGGCCTGCCGCGCGGCGTGAAGCCGGCTCATGACGGTCCCCCGCGGGATGGCCAGTACCTCGGCGATGCCGTCGTAGCGCAGGCCGTGGATGTATTTGAGGACCAGGATCTCGCGGTGGACGGGGGCGAGGGTCCGGAGAACTTCCCACACCCTCGCACGCTCATCACTGCGCTCGGTGAGTTCGGCCGGCGACGGTGCCGCGGCCGGCGCGTCGAGCTCGCTCTGCTTCGCCGCGTAGTCCCGCGCCGTCTTCTGCCGAGCGAGGACATTGAGGCAATGGTTGCGCAGGATCCGGTAGAACCATGGATAGAAGGCGTCGAGCGCGGGCAGCCTTGGCATCGCGACGAATGCCTTCCGGAAGCATTCCTGACAGGCATCCGCCGCCTCCTCCTCGCTCCCGACGAGCGCGGCGGCATGGTAGAACGCCTCGCGGCGGTAGCGACGCACCAGAAAATCGAACCCGGCGGGATCGCGGTGTTTCAAGCACAAGGTGATAGCGGCGGTTTCGTCCACGGGATTCGGGCTACTGGTCTCATCCACTAAACCGGCGACACGGAAGAATATTCATCCGGCGGGTGAAATAGCATGGCTCACGGGCAAAGTGCGGTCGATGTCCCGCGCCGCCGAAAAGCTCGTTCTCCGCACGGCCGCAGGCCTCGCGGAAGCGGGGGTGGCGCTGACGGGGGTGCTATCGGCGGCCGGCTTCTTCGGAAACTGGCACTGGACCTTGGATCTGCTCTCCCATTTCCGGCTCCAAGCCATCGTGTCATTGGCGGTCGGCGGGGTGCTGCTCCTCGCCCTGCGCCGGTTCCGCTGGGCGATGGCAGCACTGGCGGGATCCGCACTGCTCGCGGCAACCCTGGTCCCGTTGATCTTGAAACCGCGACAACCGGAGGGCGGAAACGCATTCAAGATCGTAGTTTTCAACGTGCTGAGCAACAATCCCCACCACCGTGCAACTCTTGAGTTTCTCCAATCGGAACCGGCCGATCTCCTCCTGCTTTTAGAGGTGACGGAGACGTGGAGGGATTCTCTCGCGCCACTTGCCGAAGTATACCCACACGAAATCAGCGAGTATCGGAGCGACAATTTCGGGATGCAATTGCTTTCCAAATCACCGCTCGACACCGCCGAGCTCCACGCACTGAGCCCCGGGGTTCCCATGGTCGAACTCCCGCTCGTCGTGGGCGGTCGTGCGTTCACCTTTTTCGGAATCCACCCCCTGCCTCCATCGGGCAAGCAGAACTCGGCGAGTCGTGATCTCTATTTCGAGCAGCTGGCACAACGGATCGAGACCCGGCCGGGCGACGTTGTGGTGGCGGGCGACTTCAATGCCACTCCGTTCGCCTCCGTCTTCCGGAAACTTGCCGCGCGCTTCGAGCTCGGAAACGCCGGCCTCAACCCCACCTGGATGCGCGACACACCCGTCTTCGCCCTGCCCCTCGACCATATTCTCGTATCGCCCGACCTGCGGATTCTCGACCACGGGCTCGGCCCGGATCTCGGATCCGATCACCGCCCGGTTATCTCGGTCCTCGGGCTCTAGGGCCGCGGGAACGTTTTCCGGTGAATCTCGTAAACCCGGCGGAGCTCGGCCACCGGATCGTCGTGGTCATCGACCCGCACGTCCCGGAAGCGGTCACTGCCCCCCCCATAGCCCCAACCCTCCCGCACGACGAGTAGCGCGGCCGCCTGCTTGCCGCGTCGATCTCCCCCCGCCCGCTCGCCCGCTTCAAGAGCCGCGAGCAGCCGTTCGGCCAGGACGCCCGGTGTCGCCTCGAACGCTTCGCGCATCGCGATCAGGACGCCCGGCCCGGCGAGGATGTTCCCCTGCACCGTGAAGTGGCGCCCGGCCCGGCAGCTTGCCCACGGGAAGCATCCGCCCCCCGTGAAGGCCGTGACGTTCCCCCGAGTGTCGACCACTCCCACCTGCCGCTCGGCCGCGTTCGGGTCAGCCGCCACCACCGCCGCCACCGCTTCCGCCGTAGAGTCCCCCCGCTCGAGACGCTGCAGAATCGCGGGACCGTAGCCGACATTCGCCCACGCTTGGGTGGCGACGGCGCCGACACCCGCCTTCGCAAATGGCACGATCGCCCCCACGCCAACGACCCGCGACGCGACGGCGACCCCGAGTTCCCCGGTTTGCTCGTCGTAGGCCACAATCGAAAAAGTCGCGATGGGAGGCGGCGTGCCCCGCTCGCCCGCCAATGTTCCCACCGAGAGAACCGCCGTCAGAATGATGCTGCAATGAAAACCACTCGCCATCACTAAACCCTAACATCGCGTACCGCGAAAAGCCCTCCCCAATCACCACCGCGCATTGGCCGTCCTGCGCGTTTCCGTGCCGGCGGAAAAAAC
>CAZKYJ010000630.1:0-1732 GCA_964556355.1 uncultured Verrucomicrobiales bacterium
GTGATCGATCTCGTAGCCCCCCAGCGCGAGGACGGTCTCATGGGGCAAGGGAGGAGCACATCTGGTCGAAGATCCAAAAATCCGCGGTGGAGGTGCCGGCGACGAGCAGGGCGACGATACCGGCCAAGAGCGCCGCGAGCTCCATCGCTACCGAAAGGGCGCACTTCGATGGAAGGTCATCTGGCGGCGGCCAGGTGGAGGGCGAACGCGCGGCAGCAACCGGTCAGGAAGCCGAAGGACGGGCGAGTTTTGCATCGCTCCCGGCGCGGTGGTATGGCAGGCGCACTATGATCGAGAAATTGCCGGAATCGTCGGAGGAAGCGTTGGAAATCTTGAAGGGATTCGGGGCGGTGGAGGAGGGGCATTTTTTGCTGGCCTCGGGGAAGCACAGCGCGCATTACGTGCAGAAAACGCGGATCGTGGAGCGGCCGAAGCAGCTACAGGCGATGATCGAACTCTGCCTTCCCGCCTTGGAAGCGCTGGGGCGGATCGATGTGGTTTTTTCGCCGGCCATGGGAGGGGTGCCCGTCGGGCAGCAGGTCGGGTTGGCGCTCGGGGCGCGCACGATCTACTCGGAGCGCGATGCGGATACTGACGTGATGCAACTGAAGCGCGGGTTCACCATCGCTCCGGGCGAACGGGTGTTGATGGTCGAGGACGTCATCACCACGGGCGGGACGCTGGCGGAGCTGAAAGATCGGTTCATCCTCGGCAACGGGGCGGAGCTGGCGGGGGTTTTCGCGGTGGTGAACCGCTCGGGGAGCCCGGAGTGGAAGGGGTTCCCGATCGTGAACTGCATGGCCGTCGACCTGCCGGCCTACGCGCCGGACGCGGTGCCGGAATGGCTGGCCGAGCGCCCGGTGGTGCGACCCGGGACGAAAAAGGTGGAAAATTGATTGCGCCCGTGTAAAGGAATCTATGGGCGACCCAATCTCACTTGGACTTAGTTTTGATGACGTTCTTCTGGTGCCTCAGAGGAGCGAGATCCTCCCGGCCGAAGCCGACCTCTGTACGCAGCTGGCACCGGGATTTCCACTGAATATTCCCATCCTCTCGTCGGCGATGGACACGGTCACGGAAGACCGTCTCGCCATCGCCCTGGCGAGGGAAGGCGGCCTCGGGGTGGTGCACCGGAACTGTCCGGTCGACAAGCAGGCGGAGTTCGTGGCGCGGGTAAAGCGCTCTGAGAACATGGTCATCCAGAACCCGTTCACCATCCGGGAGGAGGCGACGCTCGAAGAACTGGAGCGGACGATGGAGGCCAAAGGCGTCTCCGGGTTCCCCGTGGTGGATGAATCGGGGCGGTTGGCGGGAATGGTGACCTCCCGGGACATCTGGTACGTGGAAGACGGGGCGCGCCGAGTCGCCGACGTGATGACGCCGCGCGACCGGTTGGTCACGGCGCCGCCATCGACCTCGCACGACGAGGCGAGGGCGATCCTCTACCAGAACCGGATCGAGAAGCTCCCGCTGGTCGACGGTGAAGGGAAGCTGGCCGGGATGATCACGAGCCAGGATATTGAGAAGCGGGAAATGTTCACCGAGGCTTGCAAAGATCCGAACGGCCAGCTGCGCTGCGGCGGGGCGATCGGGGTCGGCCCGGATTTTGCCGATCGCGCGGAGGCGCTGCTGGCGGCGGGAGCGGACGCGCTTTTCATCGATGCGGCCACCGGGCACACCTCGCGGGTGGTCGAGGTGATCGACTCGCTGCGCGGCCGGTTCGGCGGCGACA
>CAZKYJ010000630.1:1742-3771 GCA_964556355.1 uncultured Verrucomicrobiales bacterium
GGGCAACGTGGTGACCCGGGAGGGAGCGTCCGACTTGATCAAGGCGGGAGCCTCGGCATTGAAGGTCGGGGTCGGTCCCGGATCGATCTGCACGACGCGGGTGATTTCGGGTGTCGGCGTGCCGCAGTTCACGGCGGTGCAAGAGGTGGCCGAGACCTGCAACGAGCACGGTGTGACGGCTATCGCGGACGGCGGGATCCGCTATTCCGGGGACCTGGTGAAGGCATTGGCCGCCGGCGCGGGTTGCGTCATGCTCGGGTCGCTCCTCGCGGGGACCAGCGAGAGTCCGGGGGCGACGGTGAACTACCAGGGACGCACGTTCAAAGAATACCGGGGAATGGGATCGCTCAAGGCGATGCGCAAGGGCTCGAGCGACCGCTATGGCCAGAACGCCTCGGGCAAGCTGGTCGCCGAGGGCGTGGAGGCTCGGGTACCCTACAAGGGCGACCTGCGCGAGACTGTTTTCCAGCTGCTGGGCGGTCTGCGCTCGGGCATGGGCTATGTAGGTGCCGCGAACCTTGATGAGCTACGGACCCGCGCCCGCTTCGTCCGGATCACCGCCGGAGGGCTGCGGGAGAGCCATCCGCATGACATCGTGGTCACCGAGGAACCGGTCAACTACCAGTCGATCTGACCCCGGCGGGTGGTGGCGGTCCGGCGGGGCACCACCGGCCACCCGGCCATGTGTGGGGAGGGGGACGACGCCCAGCAAATGCTTCGATGCGCCGGCTGGCTCCCATCCGCATCTAGTGTAGTCCGCCAAGCAGACCCGCCAGCGGGAGCGATTTCACGGTCGCTACCCGCTACGGTGTGGGCGAAATGTCGGGGGGAGCGACGGCAGGTCCGGTGGCCTCGCCGTCTTCGACCGTGCGCTGGGCGATGGGGAGATCGCAACCGTCCACGCGGCGGCCAAGGTCGCGGATCTCGAGTGGCTCGCGGGGCGAGGTTGGCCGCGGGCGACGGCTCCAGCACGCAAGATTTTTTCGCTGTCGGTATTGCATGCCGACGGGATGCGCGTAGGGAGTCGGGTGGATCGCCAGATTGCAGTTATCGACTTTGGGTCTCAGTACACCCAGCTCATCGTCCGCCGGATTCGGGACCTCGGATATTTCTCGAAACTCTACCAGCCGGGTGAGCTGCGGGAGACCGGAAACCCGGCTGCCGTCATCCTTTCGGGCGGCCCCCGGAGCGTCTCCGAGCCCGACGCGCCGGACATTGATTTCGACTACCTGCGCACCCTCGGCGTCCCGGTGCTCGGGGTCTGTTACGGGATGCAGCTGCTGAATTTGAAGTTCGGCGGAACCGTCAAGCCGGGGACGACCCGCGAGTACGGGCCGGCGACGCTCGTGCCGTCGGAGGCCGGGCCGCTCTTCGCTGGGGTCAGCGAGAAATCGCAGATCTGGATGAGCCATTCGGACACCTGCCAGGATGTCTCCGAGGGGACGGTGGTGCTGGCGCGCAACCTCCACGGCATCCCCGTCGCGCTCCAGTGGGACGACGGCTGGTACGGGATCCAGTTCCACCCGGAGGTGAGCCATTCGCACGAGGGGATGACGATCTTGGGGAACTTCATCCGGCTCGCCACTGACGCGCCGAAGTTCCGAATCGAGTCGTTCAAGGCAGAACTCATTCGCCGAATCCAAGAGCAGGTGGCCGGGCGCGAGGTGGTCTGCGGGGTTTCGGGCGGGGTCGATTCCACCGTGCTCGCCGTCTTGCTGCACGAGGCGGGTGTCAAACTGCGCGCCATCTTCGTCGACAACGGCCTGCTGCGGAAGAACGAGGCCGCGGAGGTCGAGGCGCAGTTCCGCGACCTCGGCGTGGAGATCGAAACCATCGATGCGGGCGACCGGTTCCTTGCCCAGCTCAAGGGAGTGACCGACCCCGAGGAAAAGCGGCAGCGGATCGGGGACACGTTCGTCGACGTGTTTTTCGACGCGGCGAAAGACGTCGAACTCCTCGCCCAGGGAACCCTTTATCCGGACGTGATCGAAAGCGCGACGAGCGGGTCCATCGCGTCCAAGATCAAGAC
>CAZKYJ010000631.1:0-3767 GCA_964556355.1 uncultured Verrucomicrobiales bacterium
AGGAATCGACGGCGACCTCTGCGCGTGGAACACCGACGACGGCGGCCGGCGCGCCTGGCACTTCAATCTCTACGACCGCTTCGGCGTCCCCCAGCGCCCCCAGGTCACCGAGCGCCGGGGCAGCCATCGTGACTACGGTTACAGCAGCAGCCCACTCGTTCTCGGCGAAACCGTCGTCGTCGAAGTCGGCAGCCCCGACCACGGCAACCTCATCGCCTTCTCGAAGCACGCCGGAGAGATCGTCTGGCGCTCGGCCAACCGCGACCCTGCCGGGCAGAACTGCGGCCCGGTCCCCATCGCTGTCGATGGCGTACCCTGCCTCGCCGTCCTCACGTCGCTCGGGCTCCACGTGACGCGCACCGACTCCGGACACGAGGGCGAACAGGTCGGCTACTACCCCTACCGCACCGACTTCGTCAACAGCATCGCCAGCCCCGCCGTTTCCGGCAGCGACGTCGTCATCACCTCGGAGTACAATCAGAAGCGCATGGTGCGCCTCCGGGTGACCCGCACCGGAATCCGCGAGGTCTGGTCGGTGGCGGGAATCGCCTCGGGCACCGGCACCCCGATCATCCACAACGGACACCTCTACTGGGGCTGCAACGGGCTCCGGTGCGTCGATTTCGGGACGGGCGCCGTCGTCTGGGAGGGCGGCAAGTTCGGCGATGCCACCTCCTGCCTCCTCACCGGCGACGACCGCCTCGTCATCTGGAGCAACGACGGCGACCTCTCCCTCGCCGAAACCGCCACCCGCTCTCCCGAAAAGCTCACCGTCCTCGCCGAGCGGCGCGGCATCCTCAACGACATGGCCTGGCCGCAAGTCGCGCTCGCCGACGGGAACCTCTTCGTCAAAGACCGGAGCGGGAACCTCGTCTGTTTCTCGTTGATCGCCCCGCCGAGCCAAACCGTGGAACCCCCCGCCAAAGGCGAGACACTCCTCTCCTGGGATGCCGGCGAGGGTCGGAACCGCTTCGGGGGGCGCATCGGGAAGGCCGCCCGGATCCGCATGGAGCCACGCGGGGACGGTCTCCATCTGCGGGGAGCGGGCCCCGCCCTGTCCGCCGCGCTCAAAGATGCCGGGGGGTTCACCCTCGAGATCACTTTCGAAACCGACGACATCACCCAGGACGGCCCAGCGCGAATCCTAACACTTTCCGAAAGCGCCTACGCCCGAAACTTCACCCTCGGACAGGAGCGTGACCAGCTCGTCCTCCGCCTCCGCACCCCCGCCACCGGCGAAAACGGTTCGAACCCGGAAGTCAGGCTCGTTACCCTCCACCCCGGCGAACCGATCGCCCTGACCCTCACCTACCGCGACGGCTCCCTCCGCGCCAGCATTGGAGGAACCGAATCCCTATCGTCGGACGCCATCCGTGGTGACTTCTCCAACTGGACCCCGCAAGAACTCCTCATCGGGGACGAGTGGGACGGAGGACGGGCGTGGAACGGACAGGTTCTCAATTTCGCGATCTCGGCGGCCGGCCGGTGAGCGACGGTTCATGCCCACCTCGACGAGAAACGGTCACCGGCGATCATCGCCATGCGGGCGATTGAGGAACCGGCTACGCCATCCCGCCCCCGACGCGCTCGTCACCGTAGCCACGGGGCTTTGCGACAGGTCGGTTCGCGACGCCGCTTCCGGCCGGCAAAATGTCACACCTGTGACATCATTCTCTACCGCTGACCGAGGGGGGACGACGCCGGTCTGGCATGCCCGTGTGCCCCCGCCGGTCGGATCCGGCGGGGGCACACGGGGGGATGGCAGTTTTTACTGTGCGGTGAAACCGCCGTCGATGTTGAGCGATTCACCGGTAATGAAGCTGGCCGCGTCGGAGAGGAGAAAGAGCACCGCCGCGGCGACCTCGTCGGGCTTGCCCGTCCGGCCGATCGGATGCATGGCGGCCAATCCCTCGCGGGCCTCGGAGCCTTTTGGACCGGCGAAGCGATCGACCATATCGGTGTCGATGACCGCCGGGGCGACGGCGTTGATGCGAACTCCTTGGGCGACCGCTTCGAGGGCCGCGGCTTTCGTCAGCCCTTCCACCGCGTGTTTGCTCGCAACGTAGAGGCTGGCACCCGCCATGCCGATCTTTCCGGCCACGCTGCTCGTGTTGACGATGGCGCCCCCCTCGTGCAGGACGGCGAGTTCGTGCTTCATCGAGGTCACGACCCCCCAGACATTGGTAGCGAAGGCCTTCTGGTAGTCGTCTTCCGACGCTTCGCCCAGCGGGCCGACCACCTCGACGCCCGCGTTGTTGAAGGCATAGTCGAGCGAACCATAGGCGGCCACGGCACCGTCAACGAGAGCTTTCACCTGGGTCTCATCAGCGATATCAGCGCGGATGAAGATCGCCTTTCCGCCGACGGCTTCGATGGATTCGACCACGGCTCGCCCCTCGGCCTCCCGCCGTCCGGAGACCACGACATTGAGGCCTGCTTTCGCGGCATGGAGCGCCGTTGCTTTGCCGATTCCACTGGTTCCGCCGGTGATCAGGATGGTTTTGTTTTTCATGTTTCTGTTCTGTTGGGTTCTTGGTTACGGTGATTGATTGAATAGACCGGTCGTCTAGTATTGATGGAATGGCCATCGTAGGCGACATGGCTCGAATTCATGGATGGGCGAGGATGGCCGCGATGGTGGCGCGCGCGCCGTCGAGCGGGACGGTCGACCGCGCGACCGAGGCGCGGATCATCGCCCCGACCCAGAGGTCGCCGATCGCCGCCCCCGAGCGGGAGGCATCGATCTCCGCACGGACGCGGTGCCCGACGATCGCCTCGGCGACAATCTCGGTATAGAGCGCGTTCCAACTCTGGTAGCCTCGCTCGAGTGGCCGCCTCATCGCATCGCTGAAAGTGGTCACCTCGGCGGCCAGTTTCACGATGAGGCAGGTCGGTTGGTAGTCGTTCTCCACGAACGCAGCGCACGCGAAATCGAGGAAGGCCAACAAGCGTTCAACCGGATCCGGATACGTCTCGCGATCCCTGAGCCACGACTCCTTGAATGCGGTCACCTTCGCGCAGTAGTGGTCGAGTAGCGCGACGCCGAATGCTTCTTTCGACTCAAAGTAATGATAGAACGAGCCTTTCGGAACCTGGACCGCCTTGAGGATCTCCGTGAGCCCGACCGAATGGAAACTCTTGGCGAGCATCAACGGTTCGGCCGCATCGAGAATACGTTCCCGGGTCGGGGCGCTGGAGAGAGTGGCGGTCATCGATCGTCGGCACGATTAGACCGACCGGTCTAATTGTCAACCAAAAAGATGCGGGAACCGATCCCGATGACGGGGTGGCCACTCCCGGCGCGAAACGCGCACTGCCGGCGACGTTTTTCTCTACCATCGCAACCACGCCCCGTCGGTGCGCCATCGCCAGTGGCGGTTCGCATCCCCGGCACCCGTTGCCGGGCGAGCCCAAATTCGGTTTGGAGGCGGGATCGGAGATGCTGGTGACCGAGCGCGGCGGGATCCTAGGACAGTTCCCGGACCGCGGCGATGACGGTTTCAATGTCCGCTGGTGACACGTCGAGATGGGTCACCAGCCGGGTCGGCGTCCCGGTATCGACGAAAATCTCACGAGCCGCGAGACCCGCGATTGTTTCTCGGGAGAACCGGGCGAAAACCATGTTTGTTTGCACCTCGGAGGGATCGGTGAGCTGCGGATCGATGGAAGCCAGTCCTTCGGCCAGCCGTCGGGCGTTGGCGTGATCGTCGGCAAGGCGATCGACATGGTTCTCCAACGCGTGGATGCCGGCGGCGGCGAGGATGCCG
>CAZKYJ010000632.1:0-3767 GCA_964556355.1 uncultured Verrucomicrobiales bacterium
GGCCTGCTGGACTTGGAGGAGGGTCGCCTGGCCAGACAGTTGCGCGTTTTTGAACTGGGTGAAGTTCTCCTGGGCGAGGGGGAGGGTGTCGGTGATCGCGGCCGTGGCGAGGTGGTGGGCGGCGCGGCGCGCCCGGAGGGCTGCGGCCAGTTCACTGTGGATGGCGAACGCTTTGGCGGACTGCTGGCGCCGGGCTTTTTCGATATCGATTTGGGCGTTCTCGATGGCTTCTTCGTTCTTGCTGAATAGCGGGAGTGGGATGGAGAATCCGATGCCGGCGAAGGTGTTGCGCTCGAGGCCATCGGGGGCATCGACGGACTTCTCACGCTGGGCGAAGACTTTCACCGAGACATCGTCCCAGCGCTGGGCAAGGGCGAGCGCGAGCTCCGAGCGCCCGAGTTCGGCGGCGGCGAGCAGGGCGGCGTAGTCGGGGCGCTGGGCAAGGACCGCAGGGAGATCCACGCCGGTGGACGGTGGGGAAGTTGGGAGGTTCGGGGTGCCGGCAAGCGAGACGGTCTCGCCGGGATCGTCGCCGACGAGCTGGGTGAGTTTCGCCCGCGCCCCGACGACGGCGGCCTCGGCGATCCCGATCTGTTGCTCCAAGAGTTTTCCGTTGAGGGCGGCTTGTGCGGCATCGAGCGAGGATATCTCGCCGGTGGGCACGCGCTCGGCCATGAATCTGCTGATCTCGGAATTGAGATCGAGCAGGCGGGTTTGCAGTTCTTCTCCACGCTGGGCGGCGTAGAGGGCAAGCCACGCCTTGTCGACTTCGAAGGCGAGCTGTCGCTGGCGAACCTGGAACTCGATCCGGGCGAACTCGAGATCTTGGCGGCGCACGGTTTTTTCGGATTTGAGGCGGTCGGTGACCGGGAATCGCTGGGAGAAGGCGATCGCAAAAGCGCCCTCGTCATCGTCGAGGCCGAGCTGGTCGGTGGTCGCCGATATCTCGAGTTCGGGATTGGCCAAGCGGCCCGACCAGCGGAGGCGTGATTCGGCACGGTCGATCTCTAGGGCGGCGACGGCCAGTTCCCGATTGCGGCGCAGGGCGGTGGTGATGGCGCCCTCCCGCGTGAGGCTCTCGGCGTGCACGCCGGCGAGGGCGAGGGCGAGGGACGGGATGAGAACGAGGCGTTTCATGAAGGACGGTGCGCTGGTTGAATGCCGGTGGGCGGAGAATCCCCCGGAAGTTTTCAGCTATTCCCGACCCCATTTTTTCGCGAGGCGGGTGCGGAGTTCTTCCCGCGCGCGCGCCAGGCGGCGCTCGATCGCCTTGCTGCTGCAGCCGAGCACCTGGGCGATCGCCTTGTGCGGCTGGCCCTGGAGTTCGGCGAGGACGAAGGCGACGCGGAGGTCGTGGGGCAGGGTGCGGATCGCGCGGTCGAGGTCACCGGCGAGGGCGTGGCGGTCGGATTCCACGGCCGGATCGGCGCCGTCCACGCGGCGATCGGAAACTTCGGCTTCGAGGATCTCGGGGTGGCGGGAGCGCCAGCGGGCGCGCATGCGGCAGAGGTTGGCGGCGATGCTGAAAAGCCAGGTGGGGAATGGGGCGGTCGGGCGGTAGCGGGAGCGGGCGCCATAGACTTTGACGAAGGTTTCTTGGGCGATGTCGCGGGCGTCGGTCGGGTTCCCTGTGTAGCGGAGGCCGAAGGTGACGAGTGGCTCTTTCCAGCGAAGCATCAGTTCGTTGAGCGCGAGGTCGTCGCCATCGCGCAGGCGCTCCATGCACCTCTGGTCGTCGGTTGGCTGCATCACTCGCCAGCGCGCGTGCCCGCCTTCTCCAGCCAGCCTTTCATGCGGCGGAGGTATTCTTGGGATTGTTCCGAGGTCATTTCATCGGCGATCCGGTAGACGAAATCGATGAACTGCTTGTCGGCCTCTTTCTCCAGCTGGGCGAGCTGCCGGGCGGCTTCGGAATGTTCGGGGCTGTTGTCGAGCTCGGGGTCTTTCGTGATGTCGGCGAGCGTCTCCCGCGTGTCGGCGCAGTGGATGCAGTGGTCTTCGCACTCCGGGAAATACTCGGTGTGGAGCGCTTCGATCCGGGTGCGCTGGTCGCCGGTGACGGCGAATTCCTCGCAGAACCACTCGAAGGCGGTCATGTGTGCGTGATGGTGGTCGATGCGGCTCTTCTTCCAGAAAAACATCGCCGCATAGGCCAGCGCGCCCAGCACGATACACACGAGGAGCGTACGCATGGATCAGCGGTGTGCGGAGGCGTCGTGGGTGGCGCTCATCATCACAGGATGGATGGATTCCACGTAGCGCTGCTCGAGGGTGAGCGCGGTCTGGCGCTCGTAGGCACCGGCCTGGAACAGGCCGGTCGAAGCGCCGGCCACGATGGCGATGACCGCGAATGCTGCCGCGGCGGGAAATGGGAGTCGGGGGAACGGAAACTTCCGGCTCCGCTGGTCACGGAGGGCGATTTCCGACCACACCCCGTGTTCGAAATTCGCCAGATCGGCCGTTTCAGATTTCGAGCGAAGCTCTTGCAGCGCAGTCGCTAACAAGTCGGGCGGGGTGTTCGGATCATGCATGGCTCTCGGTTTCGGGTTCCTCTGTCGGGTAGAATGCCGGTGGCGCCCCGTATCCCCCGGAGAATTTTTCGAGTGGCTCCAGAACCGGAGCGGGCGAAGTCTCGTAACGGGATTTACTATGAAGCTACGAAATATTGTCGCCACCGTTGTTTTCGCGTGCCTTGCCGGAGCGGCGCCCGCGTCCGCCATCGAGACCAGCGAGGTCAGCTATGCGGCCGGTGATGTGACCGCCCAAGCCTACCTGGCGATGCCCGAGGGCGCGGGCGAAGATGCCGAGGTGCCGGGCATCCTCGTCGTCCATGAGTGGTGGGGGCACAACCCCTACGCCAGGAAGCGTGCGGAAATGCTGGCGGAGATGGGCTATGCGGCACTGGCTGTCGACATGTACGGTGACGGCAAGACGGCGGCGCACCCCAAAGAAGCCGGGCAGTTCGCCATGGAGGTCAAAAAAAACGCTGAGGTGTCGAACGGGCGGCTGCGCGACGCCCTCGCCTATTTGGGTGCCCGGCCCGGCGTCGATGCCGAGAAGGTCGCCGCCATCGGCTACTGCTTCGGCGGGAGCGTCGTCTTGCAGGCGGGACTTTCGGGGATGGAGGGACTGCGTGCGGTCGCCAGCTTCCACGGATCTCTCGACGGGCTCGGCTACCCCGAGGACGGGGACGGCATCATGGCGCGGTTTTACGTCGCCCACGGCGCGGCCGATCCGTTCGTCAAGCCGGAGCACGTCGAGACATTCAAGAGCGAGATGGAGCGCCTGGGCGCCGATCTCACCTTCGTGGCCTACGAGGGCGCCAGCCACAGCTTCACCAACCCGGAGGCCGACGCGATGGCAGAGAAGTTCGATATGCCGATCGGCTACGACCAGTCCGCGGACGAGCAGTCCTGGTTGACCCTGAAGGATTTTTTGGCCGGCGCGCTGAAGGGAGGGTGAAAGGACGGGAGATCCGCGGAAATCGCTTTCTTCCGGAGGGTCGGTGGTCTAGGATTTCGGGAACCCCGCTTCCAACACCCCCGATGACTACGTCCCCGCTGGAGCGCGGCCGCATCCTGTGGCTCGCCCCGATCCTCCTCGCCGTCGTCCTTCCGCCGGCGCTCCGCGCGCAAGACGAAGACCTCGCCATCGACCTCGTCTCCTACTGGCCCTTCGATGAAATCCAGGGCACCAAGACGCCCGATCTGGCCAGCGGTTTCGACCTAAACCTGGTCAACCTCAACGCGGGCGACCTCATTCCGGGC
>CAZKYJ010000633.1:0-3750 GCA_964556355.1 uncultured Verrucomicrobiales bacterium
CCTCCACGCCGAGCATCTGCAAGATCGTGCTGGTGGAACGTGCGCCCCGGGAGTGCAAAATGTCTCCGGCGATGAGCACTTTTTTACCCGCCGTGTCCGGGTAGACTTCCCGGAGCGTGTAGGCATCGAGCAGCGCCTGGGTCGGGTGGGCGTGAAAGCCATCGCCCGCATTGAGCACGGAAGCCCCGGTGTTTTTCGCGATGAGGTTGGGCACCCCACTCATGCTGTGGCGCACGACGATATAGTCGATGCGCATGGCCTGGAGGGTGTCGATGGTATCGATGATCGACTCCCCTTTCACCACCGACGAGGTGGAGACGGTGAAATTGGTCACGTCGGCCGAGAGCCGCTTGGCCGCGATCTCGAACGAGGAGCGGGTGCGGGTGGAGGGCTCGTAGAACAGATTGAGCACCATCTTGCCGCGGAGCGTGGGCACGCTTTTGACCGAGCGCGAGATGAGGCTTTTGAAGGGCCTGGCCGCATCGAGCAAGTACTCGACCTCATCCCGCGAGAGCGAGGAGATATCGAGAAGGTCTTTGCGGGACTTCATGGCTTCTTCTTCAGCACGTCGATCGCGTCCTCCCCATCGGTCTCGGCGAAGCGCACGCGGACATACTCATCGCGCGCGGTGGGGTGGCTGCAACCGACATAGTCGGCCTGGATGGGGAGCTCGCGGTTCCCCCGGTCGATGAGCACCGCGAGTTCGAGCTTGGCAGGGCGCCCGAAATCCATCACCGCGCCGATGGCCGCCCGGGTGGTGCGGCCGGTGAAGAGGACGTCGTCGAAGAGGATGACGCGGGAACCGGTCACCTCGAACCGGATGTCCGAGGACTGGAGCGTGGGGAGGGTGCCGAGGTTGTCCAGATCGTCGCGGTAAAGGTTGATATCGAGGGTTCCGGACGCGATGGCATCATAGTCGTCCGCGAGGACCGCGCGGACGCGGTCGGCCAACGTCACGCCGCGGTTAAAGATCCCCACGAAACACGGCGCCACGTCGCGGTCGGGGTAGCGCTCCAAGATCTCGGCCGCGATCCGCCGGATCTTATGTTCGATATCGGCGGCATCGAGGATGCGCTGCTCCAGCAGATCAGTCAAAGTGCATCCTCCCGATGTCCGACCGACGCTGCAGTCCGTCGAAGGTGATCTTGGCCGATTCGGCGTAGACCTTCTGCACGGCGGCCTCCCGGGTGTCCCCCTGGGCGACGACCGCCAAGACCCTCCCACCGTGGGTTTCGAATTCCCCGGTGGCGTTCTTCCGGGTGCCGGCGTGGTAGATCTGGACGCCGTCCACCGCGTCGAGCCCCGCGATCACGTCGCCGCTCCGCGAACTTGCCGGGTATCCTGCCGAGGCGGCGATCACGCACACGCTCCATCCGTCATCGAAGCTGATCAGGTCGCGCTCCAAGCGCCCGTTGGCGGCGGAATCGACGTACTGCGCGAAATCGCCCCGGATGAGCGGCATGACCGCCTCCGCCTCGGGATCGCCAAACCGGCAGTTGTACTCGAGCATCTTCGGCCCGTCATCGGTCAGCATGAGCCCGAAGTAGAGGAATCCCCGGTAGGGCATGCCATCGACGTCCAGGCCTTCTACCGTCGGCCGCACGGCCTCGTCCTCGATCCGGCGTAGCAAGCCGGGATCGATCAGTCCGACACGGGCGGCCACCGCTCCCATCCCCCCGGTGTTGGGACCGGCATCGCCGTCCCCGATCCGCTTGTAGTCACGCGCCGGCGCCAAGATCTGGTACTGGCCATCGACGACCGACACGAAAATCGAAATCTCTGGCCCCTCCAAGTACTCCTCGACCAGGAGGTCGCCGCCCCCGAACTTCCGCTCGCCGAGAACCGCGTCGATGAACGCGAAGGCGTCCTCTTCGTCCGCACAGATGGCGACCCCCTTGCCCGCCGCCAAGCCATCGAACTTCAGCACGCACGGATAGCTCGGGATTGCGGCCCTGGCCTCGTCGACCGTGGTGGCGCGCGCATACCCGCCGGTGGGAATTCCGTGCCGGACCATGAAGTCCTTGGCAAACGCCTTGCTCCCTTCGAGCTGCGCCGAAATCTTCACCGGCCCCCAGCAGGCGATGCCGTGGGAGGCACAGACGTTAGCCAAGCCCTCGTCCCGCAGCAGGTAGCTTTCCTCCCCGGCCACGCAGAGCTCGATCCCCTCGGCGACCATGAAATCGACGAGCGATTTCACTCCATTGGCCTGGACAGGTCTCGCGAGTTCGCAGATCGCATCGCTGCCGGGAAATGCGTAGATGGCAGTCGGCGTTGGCGAGTCGGCCAGCGCCCGCACCAGAGCATGTTCCCGCCCCCCTTTTCCTACGACTAAGACTTTCATAAACAATTCGGTATGGGTTCGCAATGGCGCGGCGCGCGCCCTGCCCATCTCACGCCTTTCCCCCGATTTCAACCGCCAAATCATGGACGGAGCGGGCTTCGTGAGAGAATGGCGAGGGAACAACCGGCACGCGCCCCACCCTTACAGGGCGCGTCCGCTTCGACAACGAAAAAGCGCCGCCCCGGGTAGGGGGCGGCGCTCTCGTTTCCGATCTTGGTCGGTCGCTTAGCCTTTCGGCATGATCACGGAATCGATGACGTGAATCACCCCGTTGCTCGCTTTGATATCGGTCGCCGTCACCTTGGCTTTGTCGATCATCACAGCGCTGTCTTCCACCGAGACGGTCGCTTCAGCGCCGTTCACCGTGGCGACTTTCCCAGGGGCGACATCCGCCGCCATCACTTTGCCTGGCACGACGTGGTAGGTCAGGATTCCCACGAGCTTTTCTTTGTTTTCCGGTTTGAGAAGCATCTCCACGGTTCCTTCTGGGAGCGCCGCGAACGCCTCGTTCGTCGGAGCGAAGACAGTGAAGGGGCCGTCGCCCTGAAGCGTTTCCACGAGGTCGGCCGCTTTCACTGCGGCAACGAGCGTCGAAAAGTCGTCGTTGCCGGCTGCGACGGCGACGATGTCTTTTTTCGCCCCGTGGTGATCGGCGTTGGCTTGGGGGACGACGAGACCGGTAACAGCGAAGGCACAGGCGGCGAGGAGACAAGTATGTTTTTTCATTTTGGTTTTTTTGTTTGGTTGGTTTGATAGGAGTTCCTGCAACAGCAGGATCATTCCTGCTCCCCATTAACGATCAAAACCTCGACACAGTTCCCATGTAGATCGCATTAAGTTAGACATGTTTAAGACACGCGATCCTATTGATCAAAATTGGTGGTATCCCGTGCGAGGCGAGGATCACGATATCCGACGCACCGGCTTCGTCTTCGTCGGCTGGGCACCGTTCCCACAGGACTCGTCCCTCGCGCAGAAGGCGCACCGGGGAAGTATCTCGTGGAGAACCAACCTCCCGAGCGACCGCTTAGGGGGCGATTCTTTCGCCGCTATTTAATAGCGTCAAGGAAAGCCTCCATCTGACGGCGGTCCCGTTTGCTCGGGCGCTGGCCGGTGACGGCGTTTAATTTGGCCTCCTCGCGCGCCCGTGCCGCCCGCTCCATTTCTTCGGGAGGCGTCTCGTCCGCGTAGAACGCGGCGACACGTTTGGCCGAAACACGTTTGTCCAAGATTCCGACCACCCGGAGGCGCCGCTTCACCTCGGCGACTTCAGCGACGACGGTCATCCCGATGCGGATCTGCCGGGACGGTTTTACGGCCGAGCCGTCGTCTACGGTGACCCTCCCGAGACGGCAGGCGTCGGCAGCCGCCGCACGGGTCTTGTAGAGCCGAACCGCCCACAACCAGCG
>CAZKYJ010000634.1:0-3747 GCA_964556355.1 uncultured Verrucomicrobiales bacterium
AGCGATACCAAGCACGATTGGGAGGCCGACGAGATTTCGCTCTACCATTGGTACTACGCCACCCAGGCCTGCTTCCAACGTGGCGGCTCTGACTGGACGAAGTGGAACCGTGGCTTCCAAGACGCGATCCTCGACAACCAGAACGAAGACGGGAGCTGGCCGAAGGAAGGGAACGCGAAAGCCCCCGCCGAAGGGGGCGCGAGCAGCACCGGGGCGGGCGGCGACGCCGACATCTACCGCACCTGCCTCTGCACCCTCATGCTGGAGGTCTACTACCGCTACCTCCCAACCACCGAAACCGACGCGCACAACGACAACAATAGCGGCGGCCTCTTCGGAAGCTGATGGCGACCGCCCTCTAGCCGTGCAAACTCCCCCGGTTATCGCTGGACTCATCGTGCTTGCAGCCATCGGCTGCGCGCCCGCCGACCCACCGGCGGAGGAGCCCCCGGCTGCCGCGGAGCCGAAGCCGCTCATCGAGAAGGACGGGCTCGGCTCGTGGAAGCCCATCGAGGACTTCGCCAGCTACGGCGACGTGACGGTCGAGGACGGGGTGCTGACCATCGGCCAGGGTGAGCCATTCACCGGGGTCGTCTGGAAGGACATCGAGCCGTATCCGTTCCCGCTGGTCAACTACGAGATCGCCTTCGAGGCGCGGCGCGTCCAAGGGGTCGATTTCTTCGCCGGTCTCACCTTCCCCATCGGTGATCTCGAAACGTGCTGCACCCTCATCCTTGGCGGCTGGGGCGGTGGGCTCGTCGGGATCTCCAGCATCGACCGCAACGACGCCTCGGAAAACGAGACCGCCAGCTACCACAAGTTCGAGGACGACCAGTGGTACAAGTTCCGCCTCCAGGTGCAGGCCGACCGGTTTCGCGCGTGGATCGGCGACAAGATCGTCATCAACACCATCACCAAGGGCCGCAAGCTCGGCCTCCGCTTCGGGGACATCGAGTACTGCGCCCCCCTCGGCATCGCCACCTTCCAGACCAAAGGCCAGGTCAAGGACTTGACGATCCGCCCGCTCGAGGAAGACGAGATCGTCGCGCCGCCGGAGGATTACTAGGCCGATGAGCAGCACGAGGCCGCTGCGAATCTTCGCCGCCGTCGCCTTGGTTTTGTTCGCCGCACTGGTGGCCGCGTTTTTTCGCGACACCCCACCGCCGGACGACTTCGACCTCGTTATTCCGTGGCCGGAGGTCGATGATCAGGCGAACGCGTTTCCCGATCTGCTGGCACTGAAGCTCAACGCCACGGTCAACGCGATCGCCGGCGGAAGCCCCGTCGACACCATCCCGCCCGAGCACCTCGCGCTCGCCGAAACGCTCGCCGCCAACCCGGTCTGGCAGTTCTGGAGCCCCGCCGTCGGCGACTACTTCTACGACTACCACGACACCAAGCTCCGCTATCTCACCGCCCTCCTCGAAGCCCGCGCCACCTCCGCCCGCGCCGCCGGAGAGATCGTCGCCGCCACCGCCGACTCCCGCCGCATCATCCTCCTCGGCCAGCGGGTCCGCACCGCCCCATCGTGCGCGATCGCGACCTACGAACTCGGCTGCGAAATCATCGATCGCGGCCTGGTGTCGCTCGGTGCCGACCTCGAGAGATCCTCTGATCCGCAGCTACGCGCCGGTTGCCACGCGTTCCTCGGCGCTCATCCCGTCGACCGCGCCACACTCGCCAATGCGCTCCGCTGGAACTACCAAAACCTCGCGAACCATCTGCCCCAATTTGCCAAACACCAGCCCTCGTTCGACGGGATTCTCTATCGCCCCAACGCCACCCTCGAGTTACTAGGAGAGATTTTCCGCGAACTCATTGGGAACTTGGATCGCCCACCTGACGACTGGGCATTTCGGCGCACGAGAGCGGTCGTGGGTTGGAGGCACCGGCCCGCCGCCACCCTTCTCTCCTACAATGCGGGAGGCCGTTTCCTCCTTGGCGACCTCGCGATTCCAGACCCAACGTTTTTCGACCACCATCTCCAAACTGAATCTCGCCACATCGACCTGATGCACGCGCTCTCCCCCGACTAGTCGGACACCTCGACCCACGCGCACTTCAAGTAACTCTCCCCGGAGAACTCCGGCGGCATCTCCGCCGCCACCACCTTCCCGCGCCGCCCCGCCTCGGCTACCCCGAACCGCACCTCCGCCAAGAAAGCGAGCCTCTCCATCCCCCGGAAGTTCGTGCTGCAGAGCATCCACCCACCGGCCTCCAAGACTCCCGCCGCCGCCGTCACCAGCGCCGCATAGTCGGTCTCCACCCGCCAGACCTTCCCTTTGGTTCGCGAGAACGTCGGCGGATCGAGAATGATCCCGCCGAAGCGGCGCCCGGCCTTCTTCCAGCGCCGCAGCCACTCCAGCGCGTCGCCTTTGCAAAAATAGTGTTCGGCGGGATCGATTCCGTTGAGTTGGAAATTCCGCTTCCCCCACTCGAGGTAGTTCCCCGACAGGTCGAGGCTGGTCGTCGTTGCCCCACCCACGGCACCCGCCACCGAGAACGCACAGGTGTAGGCAAAGAGATTCAACAGTGTGTTCCCGTCCGCCACCCGGTCGCGCACCGCCTTCCGGTTGAGCCGCTGGTCGAGGAAAATCCCCTGCGAGTAGCCCGCGGCGAAATCGATTTCGAAGCGGATCCCGTTCTCCGCCACGGCGAAGGGTCCCGCCACCACCGGTCCCGCGACGTGCGCGGGCGATTCCTTGTTCTCCCGGTCGAGCTGTTTCCAGTAGACCGACCTTCCCTCGCTCGCCTCCAAGGCCGGTTCTGGAAAGCGGCCACCACGCGTCGAGACGAGCCAGTGCCCGGCAAACTCGTCGATAAAAACGTCGTCGATCCCGTCGCCCGCCCCGTCGAACACCCGGAATGCGTCGGTCTCCCCCATGGCGATGGAACTCCGGCGCGCCCGCGCTTTTTCGATCAGGACCTTCGGTTGCATCTGGATACGCGTATCCCTACAATGCCCCCCTCCAAGCCGCAATCTTCAGTCTATCCCGCATCGTCCTTCGCCCATGAGCACCCTTCTCCAATCCATCGAACAGGCCGGCGCCGACGGCAAACTCAGCGCCGACAGCGTCGCCAACCTCGCGGAACTCCTCGCCTCCAGCACCCGCGAGACGGATCATCTCAGCGTGCAAGAACTGGTCGAGAACGGTGAGTGGTCAGAGCTCAACGACCGGTTCTTCAAAAAGCTGAGCTTCGGCACCAGCGGCCTGCGCGGGCGCTCGATCGGCAAGATCGTCACCGTCGCCGAGCGCGGCACCCCCACCGAAATCGGCCGCCCCGAGTTTCCCTGCGTCGGCACCAACGCGATGAACTACTACAACCTGAGCCGCGCCGCCCAGGGCCTCGTCCGCTACGTCGTCCGCTACCACCAGGAAAACGGGGGGACCGGAAAGCCCGCCATCGTCTTCGCCCACGACACCCGCCACTTCTCCCGCGAATTCGCCGAGTTCTGCGCCAGCATCGTCACCGACCACGGGTGCGACGCCTACCTCTTCGACTCCCACCGCCCCACCCCGGAGCTCTCGTTCGCCGTCCGCTACCTGGATGCCCAGGCCGGCGTCATGCACACCGCCAGCCACAACCCCGCCCACGACAACGGCTTCAAGGTCTACTTTGACGACGGCTCGTCCATTATCGACCCCGTCGCCACCGGCATCATCAACGAGGTCCGCGCGGTGGAGAGCGACACCTACACCCCCGTGGCCGAAAGCGGACGCGGCGAGGTCAAGATCATCGGTGCCG
>CAZKYJ010000635.1:0-3745 GCA_964556355.1 uncultured Verrucomicrobiales bacterium
TTGTGGGTGAACGCGATCCCTTCTGTTAGTCGGGTGCCGGGCGCGCCTCAGGAGTTGAGCAGCAGCCGGTACTAGTAGCTTTCGGACGGGTCGGGAAGCGTGTGCACATAGGTCATGATTCCTCCGGTGCCGACGGCCGTGTCGGGAAGCGCTTCGCCGGGGGTGGCCAGATCGCTGCTGCCAGCCACGCCGAAGCTCACGCCATTGATCGAGTGGTAGCGGAGGGTGACGGAACCTGACTGGACATGCCGTTCGATCCCGATAATTCTCGGAGCGGTGATGATATTGACCGTCGCCGCGCCCCCGACGACCAAGATCGTGGCGCCGAGTCGAGCGGTCGTCGAGGGTGATCCGACCGTCGTTGTGGATCATCCCTCCGAAGACCCTGAGCGTCCGGAAGCTGCGGATCTGGAGCTCGTTGGTGTCGGCGACGGTGAGGGTGGAAACGTTGGTCTTGATATCCAGGATGGTGAGCGGCGATGATCCAGCGAGGGCGACGTCGACGTCCGGCGAGTTCGGGGCGGATGCGCTCGTCCGGTTGCTCGGCTGCGTGGCCCGGGGAACGGCCGGATTGTTCGAACAAGGGTACGGGCTGATGACCACGCTCTGGCTTCGGTTGTTGTTGTCGGGGGCGAAGCGCTGGCCGCCGGAATCCGTCCCGTGGCAATCGAAAAGGGGCTGGGCGTTCGCCTTGTCTTCCCAGAACACGGTCTGGGCGCTGGCTCCCGCAAATGAGGAGAGCCCGACGATGGCGATCGCCGACGATCGGGCGAGCGAGGGGCGATTCGTGGTTGGTAGGGATAACCAGTCTTCCCGGTATTATTTAAATCCGTTGTATCGTCGACAAGCAAAAAACGCGCGACCGACACCGGTCGACGTACCCCCCCGAGTCTGGCGCGGGCGACGCGCTGGCGGGCTCCCTCGCGCTACGGTCCGAGCACCTGGGCGCGCGAGGTGTTATTCCCGGGAAACGCGTCGCTCTGCGTGCCGCTGGAAACGCGCGCTTCGACGGACAGCGGTTGCCCCGCGGCAAAGGCTCCGGGCGATAGCTGGTAGGCGTAGAAGGATTCCGAGTTTGGAGGGATGTTAGGGAAGTAGGTGGAGGCCGTCTTGCCCCCGGCGGAAATCTGCAACGGGATGTTGACCATCGGGGTGGTGCCGCGGTTCTCGACCGAAAACAGGATCTGGTTGGAGGCGCTGTCGTAGTAGGGGGCGACGGCGGCGATGTCGGCGACGCTCGTCCTGCCGCTCGCCAACGCCCGCCCGACATTGAGGATCCCGGTGCCGTAGGCGGAATCGAATCCTGGAGCACCGGCCTCATCGGCGGTCAACCGCAGCAGGGCGAGAGCATCCACGGCAGAGACCTGCCGCTCCGACATCACGGCGGCGAGGGCACCGGTGACCACGGGTGCGGAGGCGGAGGTGCCGGTGAACGAGATGATCCGCTCGCCGGGGTAGGCGGCATTGACCTGGTAGCCTGGAGCGGAAAGGTCGAGCGTCGGGCTCGAGTTGGAGAAAGAGAGCTGGAACCCGCCGGCGTCGTTGCCGCCGACCGAGACCACCCCGGAGTAGCGGGCCGGATAGGTGGCGTCGGCCTTGGTCTCGTTGCCGGACGCCGCGACGATGACCGTGCCATTGCGCGCGGCATAGCTGACGGCGTCGGCGACCAGCGAGCTGTCGCTCTCCGAGCCGAGGCTGATGTTGATGAGTTGGGCGCCGGCGTCGGTGGCTGCGATGATGCCTTCGGCGAGGAGGAAGGAATCGCTGAGGCCGCTGTCGTTGGTGATCCGGTAACTGAGTATCGTAGACTTTGGGGCGACCCCTGGCGCCTGCGAGATCTCGCCGGCGATGATGCTGGTCACCGCGGTGCCGTGACCGATGTCGTCGCCGGAGGCCGAGGATGCCCCGGAAAGGGCGATGGTGCTCAGGTCGGCATTGGCGAAGGCCGGATGGTCGGCGATCCCGCTATCGAGCACCGCGAGCGTGACGCCGTCGCCGAAGGCGGCATTGTCTGCCGAGATGCCCAGCGCCGCCAGGAGTCCCGCACCGAACCCCACGGGCTCGCCGGCGGAGGTGCGCACCTCCGTGGGCGTAGGGATGTTCGGGATGGCCACGGCGTAGTTGGGTTCCAGCCTTTCGGCGGCGTCGGCGAAGCCTTCGAGGGCGGCGCGGAGGCCCGCGCCGTCGGTGAAGCCGATACTGACGGCGCGCAGGGCATCGAGGGTGCCGCGGATGTCGACACCGCGTTTCCGCGCCGCCGCGAGGAACCGACGGTAGGTCTCGGCGTCTCCGAAACGGAGGGACGCCTGGCGGGGGAGGGCATCGGGGGCGGCGAGAAAGGCGCGGACGAAGTCGGCCATGAGAGCGTCCAGTTCGGCATCGCCGCTGGGCTCGCCGGCGGTGAACGGAGGCTCCCCAGGTTCGTCCAAGATCTTTTGCGGCACGACCGGGAAGAGCGGCGCACTACCCCCGCCGGCGAAGTCCGGCGGGGCGGGCTCGCCCCCGCTGAAAAGCCCTCCTTGGAAAATGTCGTGCAGAACGAACATCACGATCCCAAGCCCGCAGAACACGAGCGTCGCGACGAGTAGTGGGGAAGATCGCTCGTTCACGTTTCGGAGGGGTCGGGCAGTGCGGGATCGAGGAGGATGGCCTCGATTTCCTCATACCGAGCGCAGAGCGCGTCGATTTCTTCCCTGTCCATCACGATGAACGCGGTCGAGAGGGCGTCGGCGAGGGCGGCAGTCGGAGCGGCGGCCCAGGTGCGCTCTTTGCCTTTGGTAATGGGCGCGGGGAGCCCGCTGCGGGGGTCGATGATATGCGAGCCTTTGACGGCGAAGCCGGATCCGCTCAGGGCGCGGTTCTCCAGGCGGACGGGTGGGGCTCCCTCGTCGCCGGCCCCGACGAGCCATGCCTCCGATTCCTCTGGGGCATCCATGGCGAGCACGGTGCTGTCCCCGGAATTGAGCAGTGCGGCATTGATCTCCCATTGCCGGAGGACGTCGGCGGCCTGGTCGAGCGCGTAGCCTTTGCCAATACCGCCGAGATCGATCTCTAGCCCGTCGGTGTGGGTCTCGATCTTCAGCCCGTCCGGGTGGAGGTCGAAGAGGTGGATGCCCGTGCGCTTCCGGGCTCCGGCCTGAGCGTCCTCGCTCGGCGCGCGCATGGAGCCGTCTTTCATGCGCCAGAGTTTGTAGATCGGGCCGATGGTCACGTCGAACGCGCCGCCGGTTTCGGCGGCCACGTCCTTGGCCAGCGAGAGGCAGTCGAAGGTGGCGAGCGACACGCCGAGCTGGCCTCCCGTGCGGAGTTTGGCGATGCGGGCGAGATCGCTGTCACTGCGGTAGCGGGAAAGGGTGGCCTCGAGTTCGTCGATGTCGTTGAACGCGGCTTCGGCGGCCTGTCCGGCGTAGTCGACGGCGGTGTCGGCAATGATGATTTCGAAGCGGGTAGCCATCGCTTCATGAGAGAACCGGTAAAGGGTGGGGGAGTTGCTCATTGTCCGCTCTTTCGTCGCTGCTCTTCGATGAAACTATCCCACAAATCTTTCCGGATGAACAGGGTGAGGAGCGAGTCGGCACGCAGGCCGTAGGGGCCATCGATCACGTGGCTTCCAGCGAACTCGGGAGCCGCCGCCATCGCCGCTCCCGCTTCCATGACGATGATGTCGGCCGAGACCAGATCGCCGGGCGCTTTGTCCTGGTAGCCCACAGTGGGCAAGTCCCGGAGGTAGTAGGGGAGAGGCCAG
>CAZKYJ010000636.1:0-3741 GCA_964556355.1 uncultured Verrucomicrobiales bacterium
ATGTCGGGAAGGGTGAAGGCCTCGGGGTCGTCGGGGTTGAGGAACGTGCGCCCCATCTCGGTGAGCTCGGCCTCGCTCGATTTCTCATCGACGGTGAAATAGAGCTCTTCCTTAAGCTTGAAAAGCTCGGTCTTCTGCGGGTCGGCGTAGTAAGTCAGCTCGGCCTTGTCCATGGCGCGGCGCAGCTCGGGATCCTCCATGAGCCGGAGGAGCTGGCGGTTGCGCGGCTGGCCGAGTTTCACTTTGTACATGAGGTGCCCCGCACTCTCGGAATCTTCTTTTTCCGAGGCCGCTTTCGCATCCTGGGCGATCGAGTTGACCAGGATGTTCTGCTTTTTGACCAGCTGGTCGATGAGCGGGCGGAACTTGTCGTACTGGTGGGTCGAGACGGTGGAGGGACCACTGATGATGAGCGGGGTGCGGGCCTCGTCGATGAGGACGGAATCGACCTCGTCCACGATGGCGAAGTAGTGGCCGCGCTGCACGCGCAGTTCTTTGCTCTGCGCCATCCCGTTATCGCGGAGGTAGTCGAATCCGAACTCCGAGTTGGTGCCGTAGGTGATGTCCTTGCCGTACTGCTCGCGTCGGAAATCCGGTGCCTGGTCGTTTTGGATACAGCCGCAGGTGAGGCCGAGGTACTCGTAGAGATGGCCCATCCACTCCGAGTCCCTCCGGGCGAGGTAGTCGTTGACCGTGATGAGGTGGACGCCGCGCCCGGTCAGCGCGTTGAGGTAGACGGGAAGGGTCGCGACGAGGGTCTTTCCCTCCCCCGTGGCCATCTCGGCGATGCTGCCGGTGTGCAGGCCGATCCCTCCGATGAGCTGGACGTCGAAATGCACCATCTCCCACTTCATGGGCTGCTCGCAGGCGGTAAACTCGGAGCCGCAGAGGCGCCGCGCGGCATTTTTCACCACGGCGAAAGCTTCGGGCATGATCTCGTCGAGCGCCGCCGCCTGCTCGTCAGGATCTTCGATGGCCGAGATCCGCTCTTTCCAGGCGGCCGTCTTCTCCTTGAGCACGGACTCCGGCTGCGACTGGAGCTCTTTCTCTAGCGCGTTGATCTGCTGGACGATTGGCCAGATGCGTTTCAGTTCGCGCTGGTTCTTCGAACCAACGATTTTTTTGAGGAGCCACTTGACCATGCGATTGTCTTGGAAATACGTAAAATTTTAGTCCCGGGACGCAGGAGGCCGCGCCGCCCGCCCCCGGGGATCCCCACCCGCAGAATTACGGGGGCGGGAACTAAACGCGAGTCGTCCGAGGCTTTCAACCGCGAATACAGAGGGGGGAGGCGAGGGGTCGGCTCCCCGGAGCTGGCGTCGAGCCTCCCGCTGGAGTTCCCCATGTTCGCCGGTCGTCGGGGAGGGCATCGGCCGGATCGTAGCAACGCGCGCGCCGCGTTTCAGGCTCACCCCGGCACCGTTTCCTCCTCCGGAACGTTCCGCCCGTTTTTGCGCAGGAACTCCCTCGCCAGTGCCCGATAGGCATCCGCGCCCTTGCTGGTCGGAGCGTACTCGGTGATGGCCTGCTCGTAGCTGGGGGCCTCGCCCAGCGAGATGCTGCGGGGAATCACGGTCTCGTAGACGATGTCACCGAAAACCTTGCGGACGTCGGCGACGACCGAGCGTGCCAGATTGGTGCGGCCGTCGAACATGGTCATGAGGATGCCCTCGATGTTGACGTTCGGATTGGTGCCGGAGGCGCAGATGCTCTCGTGCACCTCGACGATTTTCGCGAGCCCTTCCAGGCCGAAATACTCGCACTGGATGGGGATGAGGAGCCCATCGGCGGCGGCGAGGGCGGAGGTCATGAGGACGCCGAGGGAAGGGGGGCAGTCGATGACGAGAAAGTCGAAGCGACCGGTCTGCCGAAGCGGGGTGAGCACCTCGCCGAGGCGGATGAGGTGGTTGTCCGAGCGGGCGAGCTCGATCTCGACACCGGCCAGGTCCATGGCCGAAGGGATGAGCGAGAGGTTGGGAATGCGAGTCTCCTGGATCTTTTCCAGCGCCGTGCCCTCGCCGATGAGAGGTTCGTAGATGCTGGCGTCGCCCTCCGCATTGAACCCGAGTGAGCTGGAGGCGTTGGCCTGCGGGTCGAGGTCGAGGAGGAGGATGCGGGCGCCAAGTTCGGCGAGGCAAACCGAGAGGTTGACCGAGGTGGTCGTCTTGCCGACCCCGCCCTTCTGATTTGCGATGGAAACGATCTTCATGGGTTGCAGTCCGCTGGCAGCGGCTCTCTGTAATCGGCTCGAACCGGGCCGCTGGCCAACAGAAATCAGACCGAATCGTGGAACTCACCGAAAAATGGCTCCAGTCGGCTGCCGGATGGCAGGCGGTCAAGGGCGCCCGCCAAATCCACTCGGCCGGCGCGGTCGTCGCGGCCGCCTACGACGGCAAGCTGCTCAAAGGCGCGGTTCGCCAAGGCGGTAGGGAGCGAGTCGCCGGGATGATCATCAGGGGCCGCACCGATGTCGACAACCTCTGCACCTGCCCGACGGCACGGCGCTCTGGCGGCCTCTGCGAGCACTCGGTCGCGCTGGCGTTACAAATCATCCTCGGCGAGCCTGTCCGAACGACGGCACCCGCTTCGTCCACAGAGGATGCTTCGCGACGATCCGCTTCTGGCGTCAGCAAGCCTCCGGTGCCTCCGGTGCCGCTTCGCGTCGATCTGCCTCCCAATCTGGTGAAAGCGTGGGGGAAGGGGAATTTGGCCGTGCGGGTCACCGCGTGCGCCGCCGGGGAGCCCGCGGTGCCCGAAGACGCCCCGCTCACCCAATGGCTGGCCGACTCCGGGGTGCCCATGAACCAGGCACTTCCTCCAATGCTTCTCTTGGATCAATCGCAAGCGGACGCGCTATTTCGTGCGCTCGTCGGGCATCCCCGCGTGGGATTTGGAAGCACCGGAAATGGCGAAACCTTCCGGGTCTCCGATCTGCCATTCCGCCGCCGACTGCGGGTCGAGTCCGCCGGCGACGAGGTGCTGCTTACCAGCGTTCCCGTCCCGAGTGCGACGCTGCTCCCCTCGACCCAGTCGGAGCGGGGGGAGTGGGCGCTCATCGAGGGGCGAAATCTTCTGCTCCCAGTGGTCGCGCCCCCCGACGCACTGCGCAACCTAAATAACGCCAATCACGTAAAAAAAGATCGCTGGTGGTTGGCGCTTAATTCAGAACAGCTGGAAAATACCTATGCGCTCGAGGATCCCGACGGTGCACTCGCGGCCCTGGAGATCGTTCGGCTCGTCCCGCAGATCCAGCTCCGGTTGGAAGGGAGCCTGTCGAATCTCGCGGCTCGCGTGAGCTTCGACTACCTGGGGCTGGTGGCTCGACCGGGGGGCAAGGGTTCGGCACCTGAGGCCGATTCGCGGTTTCCCGTGGAGCATCCGGAGCAGCCCGGTGTGTTCTGTGTCCGAAACCGCGAGGCCGAGGATGCCGCCGTCGAGCGGCTCGTCGCCGCAGGGTTCAGCCCACCGGACAAGAGCGGCACGCAACATATTAGTGGCGAGCGTTTTATACTTGGATTTTACGGAGGCCTTCTCCAGCGCCTTGAGCGCGAATGGCAGGTCGAGTTCGGCGAGCGCTTTGGTGGCCTCGCGGCCTCCCACGTTGCCCGGGTGCGGCCAGCGATCACGGTTGGATCCGGTTCCGGCCAGGATTGGCTGACGTGCACGCTCGACTTCGCGACCGACTCCGGCGCGGTCGTCCCGCGGGAACAGATCCAACAGCTCTTGCGGGGCGGCGGAAAG
>CAZKYJ010000637.1:0-3730 GCA_964556355.1 uncultured Verrucomicrobiales bacterium
GCTTCGGGAATTGCCGATGAAGGCGGCGGGATCCTCAATCAATCCACCGGTTTCGTCGATCTTTTCCATTGTGTCGTTGCCGGGAATACGGCGACTGGCACGGACGGTGGGGGAGGCGTTCAAAGCGTGGGCGACCTCTACGTCGACCGCTGCCATTTTGGCGGAAATCGCGCCGTGGGCAACACCAATGGCGGGGGGCTCTACAACTTCGGCGAGGCGTTCGTCATCAACTCCACCTTTGCCAACAACGCGGCGTCGCGGGATGGGGGCGGCCTCTTCAACAATGATGGAGCCATCCTCACGGTCAGAAACAGCACGATATCGGGGAATACCGCGAGCAATGGGGCTGGCATGATTTCGGGGAGCGGGAGTCTCGATCTCACGAACGTCACCGTCACCGGAAACTTGGCCACGAACAGCGGCGGCGGTCTAGCCCTCCCCGCGCCGGGAGGCGGTGGGGCGTTCGTTGGCAATACGCTCGTCGTGGGAAACGTGGCCACGACCAACCCGGAAGTTTCGGGTGCGATCAGCGCCGACCAGGGAGGCAATCTGACGGCCATCCCCGCCGCCCTGTCGATCGGTGACATCCTCGACCCACTGAATAGCAACGGGGGGCCGACGATGACCCACCGGCTCGTGGAGGGCGGCCCCGCCGTCGATACGGGGTCAAATGCTGCGATCGGAGGACTCGGCCTGACGACTGACCAGCGCGGCGACGGCTTTGCCCGGGTTTTCAACGGAAATGTTGATATCGGTGCGCTCGAGCTCGTTTTCGTCCCGCCGCTGCTGGTCACCACGATCGTCGACGAGGACGACGGTACCCCCGACCCGACCACCGGGGCAGGGACGTCGCTCCGCGAGGCCATCAATGCGGCCAATGCCAACCCTGGAGCCGATACGATCCTTTTCTCGAACGGTGCCGGTGGCAGCGTCGATTTTTTCGACGGAGCTCTACGCACGATTACGTTGGCTGGCACGGAGCTGAGTATTAGCGACACGCTGACCATCGAGGGACCCGGGAGCGGGCTGCTGGCGGTCAGCGGAGCATCGGACGGCGATGCCCTCACCGAGCCGGGGGAGTCGCGGGTATTTCTCCTCGCGGCGGGGCCGGCCGATGTCACCATCCGCAACCTCGCGATCGTTTCCGGGATCGCCGGCGAGGGCGGGGGACTCCTCAACCTCTCGACGGGAAACGTAAGAATCGAAGACTGCGGCTTCCTCGGGAATACGGCGAACGGCACGAACGGCGGGGGAGGGGTGCAGAGCTCGGGAAATATCCTCATCTCCCGCTGCACGTTCGACGGGAACCAGGCCACGGGCATCACCAACGGTGGCGGGCTCTACGTGTTTGGCTCCGCAACGGTTGAGGGGTCCACGTTCTCCAATAACTCGGCGGCTCGGGACGGCGGCGGGCTCTTCAGCCCGAACGGCGCATTCCTCACCGTGATAAACTCGACCGTCTCCGGCAACTCGGCGCCCGTTGGCGCCGGCGGTGGTATCATCACGGGGAACGGGAACCTCGAACTCACCAATGTGACCATCACCGGGAACATGGCGACGCTGGGGGGCGGTCTCGCCTTGCTCGGTCCCTCGTCCATCGGGAACACGCTGGTGGTCGGCAACACCGCCCCGACCGATCCGGAAGTCTTCAGCCCCATCACCAACAACCGGGGCGGCAACCTGACCGCCATTCCCGGCACCCTGGTGATCGGCGATATCCTCGCACCGCTTGCCGACAACGGCGGGCCGACGCTGACCCACCAGCTGGTGGCGGGAGGGCCGGCCGTCGACACGGGAGTGAACACCGTTGCCGCCGGCCTCGTGACCGACCAGCGGGGCGCGGGCTTCGACCGGGTCTTCAACGGGACGGTCGATATCGGTGCTTTCGAGTTCGGCGCCGCTCCCGTCATCGTCGTCACGACGGTCATCGACGAGGACGATGGCACCCCCGACCCGGAAACCGGGGCCGGAACGTCGTTGCGCGAGGCGATCAACTTTGCCAACGGGAATCCCGACGCCAGCACCATCACGTTCGATCCGGGGGTTAACGGCTCGATCCTGCTGGGATCCCAGCTTCCGATAATCGTTACGGAGATCGAGATCGTGGGTCCCGGGGCGGACGTCCTCGCCGTGCGTGGGGCCGGGATTGCGAACCAGTTCCGCGTTTTCGATGTGGTCAATGCCACCGCCACCCTGCGCGGGCTGACGGTCGCCGACGCTTCCCTGCCGAGCGGGGAGGATGGCGCCGGTCTCAACTGTCAGAGCGGCACGGTGACCATCGACGCCTGCCATTTCACCAATAACGTCACCGTGGGCAACGGCGGCGGGATCGCCAACTTCCAAGGCGATGTCAGCGTGACCAACTCGACCTTCAGCGGGAACGGTGCGAACAACGGCGGCGCGTTTTCCAATTTCGGGCTCTCCGGAACGAACGCCACGCTGACGCTCCGCAACACCACCGTGACCGGGAACTCCTCGCTCAACGGCACCGCCCTGTTTACCGGGAGCAGCAATGCCGACGCCACGGTGGCCGCCACCAACTGCACCTTCAGCGGCGAGACCATGGTCTCCAACCCCGCTGGTGGCGACGGCACTGTGTTCCAGACATTCGCCAACACGCTTTTCGTCAATACCGCTCTCCCCAGCGGAAGCACCTCGCTGGGGAACAATGTGAGCAACGCGGCCTCCGCCGTCCTCACGGCGCCCGGCGACCTCACGAGTACCGACCCGCTCCTCAATCCTTTCGGAAACAACGGGGGGCCTGTCCCGGTTTTCGCCCCCCAATCGGAGAGCCCGGCCATCGGCGCCGGCTCCAACACCCTCGCCGCCAATGCGGGGATCGTCCCGGGCTCCACCGACGCCAGCGGCAACCCCCGCTACTTCGATCCGTTATTTCCCGCCTCCCGTGGTCCGATCATCGACAGCGGAGCCGTCGAGGCCGGGGTCGCCCCCGAGATCGACGTGCGGATTTTGGGGGAAGATGGTTCGCTGGTCGACGGGGTCTCCACGGTCGATTTGGGATCTGTCGGCACCCATGTCGGACTCGGGGAGCGAGTCCTCCTCATCGACAACATCGGGCTGGCGGATCTCCTCGTGACTGACGTTACCATCGGAGGAGCTTCCGCGGGCGATTTCGTTTTTGGCTCGGTCAACGACGAGAACGCGGGAGGCTTTCCCGGAGTGACCGACGGCGGCGGTGATCCCGGTGTCTCGGCCGCGCCCGGGATGGGCTCGCCGACCATCCCGACGATCGTCCCCGGAGGTCAGGTGGCGATCCCGATCTACTTCGACCCCGCCAATCCCGCTCCCTCCGTGGCGTCCATCAATATCTTGTGCAACGACGATGGGAGCGACGCGGATTTCCTCGTGGGGCTTTCCGGCACCGGGCAAGACGTCCCCAACGAGAGGCTGCTGTTCGAGGACACCTTTGCCAGCGGGGATGCCAGTGCCTGGTCGGCGACGGCCGGTCCGATCGATGTTACGTCCCTCGCTTCGCTCGACACCGATGTGGCGGGACTCCGTATTCCGCTCACCCTGTCCTCGTCTCCGCCGACCTACGTCCAGGACGACTCTCCCGAATTCGAGCGCACCTACCGGGCGCGCTTCCTTCTCGATCCGAATTTCGCCGATCTCTCGGCCGGTCCCGTGACGGTTTTCGCCGCTGTCGGGCAGGAGGCGGCCGCCACCATGGAGGTCGCACGGATCCTTATGGATCGCGTGGGGTTCCAAT